>JBMFIJ010000010.1:0-17279 GCA_049976365.1 Candidatus Aenigmatarchaeota archaeon
AGATTAATAAAGAGTTGGAAGAAGTAAAGAAAATTAAAGCAAAAGTTGATGAAGAATTAAAAAAGAGAATACCAGAAAGCTTGTTAGAAGATTTTGTTAAAATGAACAATGAGATGTCTGTTTTAAAATTAAATATTTCTTCTTTGTCAAAGCAACTTGAAGAAATTTATAGAGATGTAAAATTACTTAAACCAGATTTAATAAAGGAAGTTCTATCAAAATCTGTAGAAATCAAAATGGCAATTGAGGATAGATTCAAAGAAATTAATGAGCTCGTTGCATCTATTTCATCGAGTAAAGAAGAAATAAGAAAGATATCTATTTTAGAAGCGAAAATTAACGAACTGTCAAAGCTTTTAAATTCATCTGTTGCAGAAATTGAAAACTTGAAAGCTTCTTTAGCTCTATTTTCTTCTAAGCAAGATTTAGAGAAGTTAAGTGAGCTAATTGAAAGTATGAAAAATGAAATAAAGAAATTGAAAAGTAGTTCTGTAAATTTAGAAGATTATAACCAATTGAAATCTTCATATATTTCTTTGAGCGAAGAGACTTCTAAGACTAAAGAGAATTTGAATAAACTTTCGTTAGATTTAGAATTGATAAGAAGCTCTTTAGAAGCTATTTCTAAAAATGTTTCTGATTTACAAACTAAAATAAGAAGTTTTGAAGAAATTTCTCCTAAAAATTTTGTTAGAATAGAAGATTTTTCAGCTATGGTTTTTGATATAAAGAAAAACTCTCAAGAAATAGAAAAAATAAAGCAAGATTTATTGAATTTAGCAAATAGAAATGAGATTTTAGGCATCAAAAAAGAAATTGAAGATTTGAAGAAAGAGTTCTTAAGTGTTAAAAATTCTTTAATACCTCTAGCTCCATTTCAACAAGTAGTTAATAAAATTGCTTACCTTGAAGCCAAAATAAATGAAATTGAAAAAAGGTTAGAAACAAAAGTAAAACCAATAATACTAGAGTAACTGGTGCTTATAGTGAAATACATTTTAATAATAGCTGAAAAGCCAAACGCAGCTAAAAAAATTGCCGAGAGTTTAGCAGAAGGTAAAATAAAAGTTTTAAAGAAGAATGGAATAGAATATTACCTATTCGAAAGAAATAGTAAGCTTCATATCGTAGCTCCTTCAGTCGGTCACATTTTCAATCTTTCTCCAAGAGAAAAAGAGTGGAAATATCCTATTTTTGATTATGTTTGGAGGCCTAGCTTTGTTGTTGACAAAAGCTCATCATTTTCAAAAAAGTATTTTGAAGTTTTGAAATATTTAGCAGAAAACGCAGAAGATTTTATAGTAGCTACAGATTATGACATAGAAGGAGAAGTTATTGGATATAACATTTTGAGATTTTTAGCAAATAGAAATGATGCAAAAAGAATGAAATTTTCAACTCTTACTAAAGAAGAATTGATAAATTCCTATGAAAACGCTATGAAAAGCTTGGATTGGAATCAAGTAGAAGCAGGTTTAACTAGACATGAAATAGATTGGCTTTGGGGCATAAACTTAACAAGAGCTTTAACACTTTCTTTAAAGAATAATGGCAATAAAGTTTTTTCAATTATTTCTACAGGAAGAGTTCAAGGCCCAACTTTAGCTTTGTTAGCTAAAAGAGAAGAAGAAATAGAAAAATTTATTCCAAAGCCATACTGGGAAATTTATGCACATTTAGAAATTGATGGAAAGTTGTTTGAAGCTATTTATGAAAAAGGGAGAATATGGGAAAAAGATAAAGCAGAAAAAACTCTTTTTTCAAGTAGGACAAATAAAGCGAAAGTAGTTAAAATAAAAAGAAAGCAATACAAAATTTTGCCTTTACCGCCTTTCAATACGACAGACTTGCAAACTGAAGCATATAATCATTTTGGTTTTTCACCAATGCAAACTATGAGTATTGCTGAAAGTTTGTATCAAAAAGGAGCAATAAGCTATCCTAGAACATCAAGTCAAAAAATTCCAAGCTCTATAAATATATCATCTATACTAAAAGCTATTTCTAATATTCCACAGTATAAAAAAATTGTAGGTGAAATTCTTTCTGAAAAGGAAATAAAAGTTACTGAAGGTAAAAAAGATGATGCTGCTCATCCTGCAATATATCCAACATCTGAAATACCAAATTTGAACGAGCTATCCGAACAAGAAAAAAAGATTTACGATTTGGTTGTTAGAAGATTTTTATCGGCTTTTGGTAAACCGGCAATAAGAGAAACTCTAACAGTGGTTTTAGATTTGAATGGAAATAATTTCTTGCTAAAAGGTAAAAGAACGATAGAAGAAGGTTGGATGAAGTTTTACTATCCTTATATTGGTTTGAAAGAAATTAACTTGCCAGATTTGGAAGAAGGAAAAGAGCTTAAAGTTAATAAAGTTGAACTGGTTGAGAAAAAAACTGAGCCACCAAACAGATACACCCAAGGTTCAATAATAAAAGAAATGGAAGAAAGAGGGCTGGGGACTAAGTCAACAAGAAGTGAAGTAGTAAAAATTCTTTATGAGAGAGGATATATAGAAGGAAAGTCAATTAAAGTTACAGAATTAGGAAAAGCTGTTGTCAAAACTTTGGAAAAGTTTTCATCAAAGGTTATTTCTGAAGAATTGACTAGAAAGCTTGAAGAGGATATGGAAAAAGTTTATAGTAAAGAGAAGAAGAGAGAAGAGGTTATTAAAGAAGCGAAAAAAATTTTAGAAGAAATTTTAGAAGAATTTAAGTCGAATGAAAGAAAAATAGGAGAAGAACTTTCTTCAGCTTTATTAGAAGCAAGAGAAAAATCTTTAATATTAGGAAATTGTTCTTGCGGAGGATATTTAAAAATTATAAAATTCAATGGCAAGATGTTTGTTGGATGTACAAACTATCCTAAATGTAAGGTAGCATATCCTTTACCAAGAAATACTTATAAAATAGAGAAAACTGGCAAAATTTGCGAAAAATGCGGAACACCAATAGTAAGAATTTATAGGAAAGGAAAAAGACCGTTTACCATGTGTTTAGATCCTAAATGTCCAACTAAAGCTAATTGGGTTAAAAATGATGTTAAAAAGAAAATTCTTTGAAAGAAATCCAAAGCAAGTAGCTATAGATCTTTTAGGAAAAGTTTTAGTAAGAAAGTTGGATAAAAAATTGTTAGAAGGAATAATTGTTGAAACAGAGGCATATTTTGGATTAAATGACCCAGCCTCTAGAGCATTCCATGGAAGAAAAAATTATAATAAAGAAATGTGGGAAGAACCAGGAAAAATCTTTATTTACAATGTTCATAACAATTGGATGTTTAATATTGTTGCGCATGAAAAAAATGAAATTGGTGCAGTTCTTATAAGAGCTGTACATCCTATAAAAGGAATAGAAGAAATGAAAAGAAATAGAAAAGTTAAGGATATAATAGAATTAACAAATGGACCAGGAAAGTTAACTAAAGCTTTAAAGATTGATAAATCTTTCAATGGAAAGTTTCTTTCTCCCAAAAATTTAATTTATATTGAAGATAGAGGAATTAAGCCAGAATTTTTGTCTTCTCATAGAATTGGAGTTAAAAAAGATTTAGAAGAAGAGCTAAGGTTTTTTGTAGTTAATGATCCTTTTGTTTCTAGATGATTTTGAACTTCTCGTAAAAGAATGACTTTAATCTATCTTTCACTCCTTCAAAAAATCCAATTTTTCTTTCTTCTATTCCAAAAAGTTTGTTACTCAATCTTTTTAAAGCTATACTTGCTGGAGTATTCGGAAATATTTCTATAAACGGTTTTCCTATGGAAAGAGCATATTCCACATTTTCATCGTAAGGAATAGTTTCAATGACTTTTAATCCAGTTATTCCCTCAATTATACTCTTACTCAATTCATATCTTTTACCCTTTACCATGTTAACGACTATACCTAACGGAAAAACATTCATTTCTTCAAGCAACTTTTTCATTCTTAACACATCTGCAATAGCATTCATGAATGGAATTGTTACTATAAGGACTGAATCTACTGAGTTTAAAACAGTCATAGCTTCTTTTCCAAAACCTGGAGCTGAATCTAGAATAACAATTTGAGAGTTCAAATTCCTTATTGTGTTTTTTAAACTTAACAAGTCTACATACATTAAATCCTCTAACCTTAAGGAAGCTGGAATTATATTCAAGGTTTTATATTTGTAAATAGCTTCGCTAATTTCTGCTTCTCCTCTTAGAACATTGTTTAAAGTTTTTTTGAAGTTAAAAAATCCAAAGTTGAAGTTTATGTGAGAAGTTGTAACGTTGCAATCTATCAATGTTACTATTTTTCCTACAGTAGAAAGATAATAGCTTAAATTTGATGCAATTGTTGTTTTCCCGACTCCACCTTTCCCAGAAACAATTCCAATTATCATTTTCTTACCTATTAAAATTTTTGATTACATCTTCATAAATTTTTAAAGTTTCGTTTGCAGTTTTTTCTATTGTAAAGTTTTCCAAAACTCTTTTTCTTCCATTTTTTCCCCATTTCTTTGCTTCTTCAAAATTTTCTAGTATTACTTTTATGCCCCATGCAATATCGTTTGGATCTTCTCCATTTACATGCACACCAGTTCTATTTTCTCCAGAAGGAATAACTTGTTCTCTTAAACCACTAATTCCTCTAGCGCCAACAACTATTGGTTTTTCCATAGACATTGCTTCTAAAGAGACTATACCAAATGGTTCGCTTATGCTTGGAAAAACACATAAATCTGCTAAAGCATAGTGTGCTATTCTTTCTTCTTCGCTTACCCACTCACTTCTTATCTCAACTTTTTTACCCAAGCCTAAAGATTGCTTAAGTTGAATTAAGTCGGAATAACTTTCTCCTTTTCCTAAAATTATGAGTTTAACGTTAGGAAAATCTTTCAAAACTTCTGGCATCGCTTTTATTAAGTTTGAAACGCCTTTAACCCAAGTTAACCTTCCTATGAAAAAAATAATTTTTTCGTCTTTTATTTCGTATCTTCTTCTCAATTTTTCAACCAATTCCCAATTAACATTTTCTAAAGAATACTTTTTTGCATCTATTCCATTGTAAACAACGCTTATTTTATCTTTTGGATAGTTTAAACTTTCCATAAATTCTTTCATGGAATATGAAACTGTTATAATTTTGTCTGCAACTCTAGCTGCTTCTCTCTCTACTTCCTTAACTACTTCTGAACCTCCTCCTAAAGATCTTTGCTCTTCTAAGGAATGAACATGAAAAACTGAAGGAATTTTTATGTTATTTTTTATCATAATTCCTGCAAATGCTGAAAGCCAATCATGAAAACTAATTATATCAAATTTCCTTCCTTCCTTTCTAATAATTTGATTCACAAGCTTAGAAGCAGAAAGATAGTTATATGCAAAAATATCTGAAAAGAATTTTAAATGGTGGCCCCATCTTTTTAAATCTTCTCTAACAAATATTGGAAAAATGTTGCTACTATCTAAAATTAAAGGCCTATGAATTTCTATACCATTCCAATTTTCTTTTGTTGGTAAATTTCCATCGTTCAAAGTAAAAACAGTTACTTCATTACCATATTCAACAAACTTTTTTGTTATTTCTATTGCATAAGTTCCTAAGCCACCAACTAGTCTAGGCCAAAATTCCCAAGAGAAAAAAGCAATCCTCATTTTAAATTTTTAAAGCCTGTAAATAAACTTTTGCAACATATTCTTTAGCAGCATTCTTTATATCAACTTCTGTTTTAAAAGCATTCCAAGCGAGCTTTCTCCATTTTTCTTTGTTTTTAAATATTCTGTAAGCTTTTTCCAGTTTTTCTAAAAATGCTTTTGTTGAATACTCTTCTTTCCAAACTAAAAATCCATTACCATTTTCTAAAACCTCATCAAACTCTTTTATGACTTCTGCTAATCCACCGGTTTTTGTTCCTAAGCATGGAGTAGCATTTACCATAGACATCATATAACCAGTGCCACAAGGCTCTTTATTAGGTAAAGAAGGATAGAGTAATAGATCAGCTCCACTATACATGAGTTTTGCCAAATCTTCATCGAATGCATAAATAAAAGCAAATCCTTCTAACCTTTTATGTAATTCAAAAAATTTTCTTGCCCATTCTTGACCAATAGAATCATTCGGATGCGCTACACCAAGTACAATGAATTGTATTTTATATTTATTGTAAACTTCTTCTATTATTGGCATTATTGTATCGAATCCTTTTTGACCACTTAGCCTTCTTGGCATTATAACAATCATTTCATTTTTGTCAAGCTTTTTACCAGTTCTAGCCTTTATTTCTCTTATTAGCTTTTCCTTTTCTATATTTTTTATTTCAAGAATATTTTCTATTGTAGCATTTTTATATGCTTTGCTTCTCCAATATTCAACATCTATTCCATTCAAAATTCCAAAAACATTTTTTCTAACAAAAACCTCTCTCATTCCTTCTCCTTCAACCTTCAAATTTATCGCATAATCTTCACTTACAGTATTAACTATTTCACTATTCTCAACGCCTGTATAAAGCAAGTTTATATTCCCATTCCAGATAAGTTTTTCCAAGGAAAAGCTATGCAGGTTAAGAATATTTTTTCTTTCAATTGGGTGAATTTGCTGATAGCCTAGGCCAGCATTGTGAATTGTAAAAACAAATTTTGTATCAACGAATTCCTTATAAGAAGGATCGTCTTTTGTATATATTGGTATTAGGCTTGTTAAGGCATCGTTAAGATGAATTATATCTGGCTTTATTTTCAAAAGTTTTAATGCTTCTAAAGTTCCTTTGGCAAAAAATACAGAAAATTTTAGTAAATCTCCTATGTATAAAGATTCTGTTAGCTCATCATTAAAAAGAAAAATAAATGTTGCTCCATATTTTTGTGTTGTGAAAATTTTTGTTTTATATTTTTTATCAATTTCAATCTCTATTTCTCCAACTTCTTTTAAGTTTAAATCTGAAAAATCATTTTCTTTTTTGTAAGCATCTATCGTTACATACTTGTAAAGACAAGAAGCTACGTAAATTTTTAATCCTTCCTCTGCCAAAGCTTTAGCTAATTCCTCTACAACTTGCCCTAAACCACCAGCTCTAGATTTGAAAGTTTTTAACTCAGGAGAAACAATCAAAATTGTTTTATCTTTCAAATCTTGCATAGTATAATTTGAAATTCTAAATAAATTTGTTAATGTAACTTTCTACAATTTTTTTGTTCTCCTTTAGCTTTTCTTCATTTTCTCCTTCAACATAAACTCTTATTATTGGTTCTGTATTAGACGCTCTTATCAAAAACCAATTTTTTTCATCAATAATAGCTTTTACTCCATCAATAGTTATAGTTTTGTACTCTTTGGAAATTTCTTCTTTCAACCTCTCAACAATTTCGTATTTTTTATTATCATCGACTTTAATTTTTATGCTTTCATTAGGAAATATTGGATAATATTTTACCAATTCGCTAATTTTCTCTCTATTTTCTTTTAATATTTTTAAAAACTGGAAAAAAGCAAGAAATGCATCTTCCATATAATTAACAGTTTTGAAGTAAAAGTGAGATGAAATTTCCCCACCAATATCAGCAAAATTTTTTTTCATATTGTTTATTATAAAAGTCCTGCCAACCTTGCTTTCTATTCCTTCTATTTTAAGGTTTTTTAGAAAAGTTGAAAATATAGGAGGAAATGAAACTTCATAAACAATCTTTTTTGGTTTTAAATGTTTTGCAAAAAGAAATAAAATTGTATCTCCTCTTAAAATTTTTCCAGTTTCATCTAGAAAAACAATTCTATCGGCATCGCCATCAAAAGCAATTCCGAAATCACATTTTTCCTCTTTTACAATTTTCTGCAATTCTTTTAAATTTTCTTCATTAGGCTCGGGAGCATGAGAAGGAAAATTTCCATCAATCTTTTCATTAACTTTTATTGCATTTATTTTTCCTTTTATGACATCAGAAAAAACTATGCTACCACATCCATTAGAAAAATCTATGCATATCTTTCCATCAAAAGTTTCAGCAAATTTTTCTAAAAATTCTTTATGTAACTGTTTCATATCTTCAGCATTTTTTAAAATTCCTTTTTTCTTAGAACTTTTTTTAAGATTGTTAAAAATTTCTTCAATTTTTTCTAATCCAAAGCCTAAACCAATAGAATTTCCTTCCTTATCATAAATTTTAATTCCGTTGAATTCTTTTGGATTATGAGAAGCAGTTATTTGCAGGCCAAAATCAAATTCTTTTTGAGAAATTAAGAAGTTAAAAGTAGAAGTTGAAACAATTCCTAAATCATAAACTTTAAGACCTTCATCTATCAAACCTTTAATAACATATTTTTTTAAAGAAGGTGTAGAGATTCTACCATCACCGCCAACTAAAACACTTTCTCCTTCGAAATATTTTGCGCAAGCACGAGCTATATTATAAACAATCTTTTCGTTTATTTCAGAAGGGTAAATTCCTCTAATATCATAAGGCTTGAATATAGTCATAAAAATAGTTACTCTAATAAAAATTTATGGTTGATGTCACTTCTTTGGGAGATGTGAATATTGACATTTTAAGCGAAGCTATAGAAAATACAGAAAACGAGCAAGAATTAATTGATAATATAAAAATTAAAATTGGAGGAGGAGCAGCAATATTTGCTTCTCATTTATCAAAACTTGGAATGAAGGTTAGGCTTATTGGATGTGTAGGAAATGATTTTTTTGGAAGTTTGCTTAAAGATATGTTAAAATCTCAAAATCTAGACCTTAGATTAAAAACTTTAAATGAAAGAACTGGGATAACGATTGGGATTCAATTCAAAGATGGAAGAAAAAAGCTTGCAACTTTTAGAGGGACAAATAAAATTTTTTCCATAAAAGATATCAATCTTTCAGATATTGAAGGAGAAATTTTACACTTTTCTGGCTACAATTTGTTAGAAAATTTAAGAAAAGATATTTCTAAGATATTTGAAGAAGTTAAAAATAAAGACATGGTTATATCTTTTGATCCTGACTTAAAAGCGGGTTTAAAGTTTGATAAAAAAGAATTTTTTGAAACTGCAAAATTTGTTGATATTATGTTTTTAAACGAAACTGAAGCTAGTCTTATTTCTAAAAATTTTGATTGGTTTAAAGGAAGATGTTTAGTTATTAAAAGAGGCAGCAAAGGAGCTATTGGGTTTGAAAAAGGAGAGAAAGTTGAAATAGAAGGTTTAAAAGCAAGTGTTAAAAACCCAACTGGAGCAGGAGATGTATTCAATGCTGCCTTTATTCATCACTACTATTATGGTTATGATTTAAGAGAATGCTTAGAATTTGCTAATGAAGAAGCAGTAAAATATTTAGAGGATAATTATGAGGCTTAAAATATTGTTACCAAGTTTAAGGGAAAGAAAAAGGTATATTTTGTTTAAAGTTTTTTCTGAAGAGCCAATTAGCTATACTTTTCTTAAAGAGGCGATAAACACAGAAATGCTTAAGTTTTACGGAGAGATAGGTCTCAGCAAAATGTCTTTAAAATTTTTAGATGAAAGATGGGATGAAAAGGGGCAAATTGGAATAATTCAGTGCAATAATCTTTCTGTTCCAAACGTTATTGCTGCTCTAGGTCTTATCCAAAGAATAGGAGAGTCAAGAATAAACATAAAAGTTTTAAAAGTTTCAGGTACAATTAAATCTTTACTGAAAGGATTTAAGAATGTAAATCAAAAGAAAAAATAGATTTGAGGTGATAAAATGCCAGAAGAAGTTAGTTTTGGTGAAGCAATGGGCTATGATAGAACTATTGCTATGTTTTCCCCAGATGGAAGGCTCTTTCAAGTGGAATATGCAAAAGAGGCAGTAAAAAGAGGGATAACAGCACTAGGAGTAGTTTTTAATAAAGGCGTAGTTTTAGCAACAGCAAAAGTATTAGATGAATTAATGGCCCCAACTTCAATAGAAAAAGTATTTCAAGTTGATGATCATATAGGGGCAGTAGCTTCAGGTTATTTGGCTGATGCAAGAGTTTTAGTTGATTTCGCTAGAGTTAGAGCTCAAAGTCATCAAATAACTTTTGAAGAACCAATTGATGTTTGGACTTTGGCAAAAGAAGTCGGAAATAGAATGCAGATTTTAACTCAGTATGGAGGATTAAGACCCTATGGTGTAACAATACTTTTTGGAGGAGAAGACCATACAGGAGTGCATTTAATAGAAGCAGATCCTTCTGGAATGCTTTTTGAATGGTATGCATATGCAATAGGAAGAGGGGCACAAGCAGCCATGAAAACTTTCAGAGAAGAATGGAATCCTAATATAACCAAAAAAGATGCAGTAAAATTGGCAATAGATATTCTTGAAAAGACAGAAAAAATAAAAGAAGGAAAGAAAATTGATATAGCAGTAATAGAGAATAAAAAGTTCAAAATTTTAACTGAAGAAGAAATAAAGAAGCTTGTAAAATAGAGGAAGGATTATGATAAGCGTTGATAAAGCTGTTGTTGCTAGGCTTAAGGTTAAAAATAACAATTTTGAAGTTTTGGTAGATCCAAAAAAAGCGTTTGAGTTAAAGAAAGGAGCTAATATTAATATTCAAGATATCCTTGCTTATCCAGCAGTTTATAAAGATGCGAGAAAAGGAGAAGCAGTTAAAGAAGAAGACTTACAAAAGGCTTTTGGAACTAAGGACATTTATAAAATAGCTGAGGAAATTGTTAAAAAAGGAGAGTTTTCTTTAACTACTGAACAAAAAAGAGAATTAATTGAAGAAAAAAAGAACCAAATTGCTACAATAATTTCTAAGAGGGCGATTAATCCTCAAACAAACACGCCTCATCCACCTCAAAGAATTTTGAATGCTATGGATCAAGCTGGTGTTCATATAGATCCCTTTTTAGATGCAGAAGTTCAAGTTGAAAAAGTTTTGAAAGCTATAAAAACAATTTTACCAATAAAATTCGAAAAAGTTTTATTGCAAGTAAAAATTCCTGCTCAATATGTAGGAAAATCTTATAGTATTATAACTAAAGCTGGGGAAATAAAAAGTGAGCAATATTTACAGGATGGAAGTTTGCAAGTTCAAATAGAGATTTTTTCTGGAGTTCAAGATGAATTCTTTAGAAAATTAGGGGAAATAACTAAAGGAGCTTTTGAATCTAAAATTTTGAAAAAGGTGAGCGTATGAGAGAAATTGTTATTCCTGGAACTTATTTAGGAGAAAGAAAAGGGAGAAAAATAAATAACTGCTATACTGAAGGAGAAAAAGTCTTTTCAAAAGTTTTAGGAGTTTTGAAAATTTCTGATGAAGAAATTTCTGTTGTTCCATTAGCTGGCAAATATATGCCAAAGGTTGGCGATAGAGTGATAGGAAGAATAGAAGAAATTGAAGTTTCTGGATGGTGGGTTGATATAAATTCTCCTTATAAAGCATTTTTGCCTATAGGAGAAGCTTTAGAAGAATATGTTGATTTAAGAAGAGTCGACTTGAGTAAGTTTTATGATATTGATGACGTAATCTTCTGTAAAATAAATAAGGTTACTAAAAATAAGATAATCCAAGTTAGCATGAAAGATATGATAGCTAGAAAACTTTTTGGTGGTACTACAATAAAAATAACTCCTTTTAAAGTTGCAAGAGTTATTGGAAAAGGAGGAAGTATGATTGAGTTAATAAAGAAAAAAACTGGCTGCGAAATTTATGTTGGTCAAAATGGAGTAATTTGGATAAAGGGAGAAAAGAAGGAAAAAGCTATGAAAGCTATTTTAGCAATAGAGAAAGAAGCTCATGTTTCTGGCTTAACTGAGAAAATTTCAAAGATGTTGGAGGAATAGTCATGAAGAAAGCTAATATTGAGCTAATAGTTAATGGAAGGAGAATTGATGGCAGATTACCAGAAGAAACTAGAGAAATAAGGATGAGCATAGGAGAAATAGAAAATGCAGATGGTTCAGCTAGAGTTTCTTTTGGGAAAACGGAAGCTATAGTTGCTGTTTATGGTCCTAGGCCTTTATTTCCAAAATTTTTGCAAGAAAGCAACGTGGGTTTAGTTAGAGTTATTTATTCTATGGCACCATTTTCCGTCGATGAAAGAAAAAATCCAGCTCCAGACAGAAGAAGCATTGAGATTTCTAAAGTTACTAAAGAGGCATTAAGTTCTGCTATATTTTTAGAAGATTTCCCAAAAGCTGTTGTTGATGTTTATGAAAATATAATTCAAGCTGACGGAAGCACAAGAGTTACTGCAATAAATGCTGCATCTTTAGCTTTAGCTTCAGCTGGCATACCAATGAAAGATTTGGTTGCAGCTTGCTCTGTTGGTAAAGTTGGAAATACTTTAATAATTGATTTGAATGGGAAAGAAGATAATTATTCTGAATCTGATATGGCAATAGCTATGATGCCATCTAAAGGTTTAATAACTTTATTGCAAATGGATGGCAGATTAACAAAAGAAGAAGTTTTAGAGCTTTTGAAAAAGGGAGAAGAGACTTGCAAAAAAATTTATGAAATACAAAAGAAAACTTTACTTGAAAGATTTAAAGCTGAAAAAATGGAGGAAGAATGATGGAAGAATTAGTTAAAGAATATTTAAGTAAGGGAAAAAGAATTGATGGAAGAAGCTTTAAAGATTATAGGCCAATAGAAATAAAGCATTCTGTAATTTCCAAAGCTGAAGGTTCAGCTTTCGTTAATTTGGGAGGAACAAAAGTTATTGCTGGCATAAAACTTGATATAGGAGAGCCATTTCCAGATACTCCTAACGAGGGAATTTTAATTGTAAATGCAGAATTTACTCCTTTGTCTTCACCAGAAGTTGAACCAGGTCCTCCAGGAGAAGATGCTATTGAGTTAGCTAGAATTGTTGATAGAGTAATAAGAGAAAGCCAAGCTATAGAACTTGAAAAGCTTTTTATTGAAGAAGGAAAGGTTTGGATTGTTTATGTTGATTTATCAATTTTAGATATGAGAGGAAATTTGTTAGATGCTTCTACTTTAGCTGCAGTTAAAGCCCTTTTGAGCACACAAATTCCTAAGTATGAAAACGGAAAAATTGTTAGAGGAGAATATGTTTCTAAGTTGCCAATAGTTTATAAGCCAGTAAGCGTTACAATTGGAAAATATAATGAAAGTTTGATTTTAGATTTAAGTAAAGAAGAGGAAGAAGTTGTGGATGTTAAACTTGCTATTGGAGTTAGAGATGATGATAAAATTGTTGCTATGCAAAAGCAAGGAATAGGAACTCTTACTTTAAAAGATATAGAAAATGCTTTGGATTTGGCAATAGAAAAATCAAAAGAACTAAGGAGGTTGTTGTAAATGTCAATAGAGCATATAACTAAAAAGATAAAATTGGCAGCTATAGCTAAAATAAGGAGAGCACCAGTTTGGGCATCTATAAGGAAGTTTGGTTTAAAAAGAGCAAGAACAAGAAGAATAATTACTCATCCAAAAAGATGGAGAAGGACAAGAGTTAGAGTTTAATTTTTTGTTTTTTAAAATAATTTATGAAGAAAATCTTTAAAGTGTTTTACATAACTTTTCCTTCCAAAAAAGAGGCGGAAAAAGTTGCAAAAAGCCTTTTAGAAAAGAAGCTAGTTTTTTGTGTAAATATCTTTAAGATAAATAGCATGTATTGGTGGGAAGGCAAAATAGAAAAATCAAACGAATTTGCTCTTATTGCAAAAACTCTAAAAGAAAAAGAAAAGGATGTTAGAAAAGAAGTAAAAAGATTGCATCCTTATAAAGTTCCATTCATAGGAAGTTTTGATGTTAATGTAAATGAAGAGTATTTTGACTATGCGAAAAAGACTTTAAAGTGAATTTTCTGAAATATATTTCGAAATAAAGAAGTCTTTATTATTAGAGATTTTTAATAAAAAGATGCCAATTGTAAACACAAAAATTAAATGCCCAAGATGCGGCAGATTAATTCCAAAAAAAGTTATTTTAGCAAACAATGGAAGATGCAATTATTGTGGCTATTTGATTGCTACCCCAATTCTAGCATTTTCTAACGGAAAAAAGGAAACTATTCAACAATAAAGCTTTCTTCCCATTGTGCAACTAAACTATTGCTTTCTTCTCTCAAGACCGGATAATCTATTAAAGCCTTCTTCTCAATTAATTCTTTGAATGCAAGCTCCATTTTAATTCTTGATAAATTTTTAATCCATCTTTTACAAAATGGTAGACCTTCAAAATCTTCTTTTGCCATTTTTAAAATCATTTTACTTTCTTTCAATCTCAATCCAACATCTTCTCTAAACTGAAATATTTGAACTTCAGAGCTTTCTTTAGCCCAACCAGAACCATTTGTAACAAAAACTTCTATAGCTAATGCTTGATTTTTTGGTATTTTAATTTCTATATCATTTCTAACATTAGGTATTGAAACTCCATGAACAACATACCTATCTAAATAATGTCCTGTTAAATTTTTAATTACGTTAAACCCGAATGAATTAACAGTTCTCTCAATAACTTCAGAAATTTCTTTTATCATAACTCCTTCTCTCAAAACTTTTCTAGCTTCTTCCACAGCCTTTTTAGCTGCATTAATCATCTCATTAGAATTCTTTCCAACAACAACTGTAAAAGCATTATCAGATATATAGCCATTAATATGCAAACCAATATCAATCTTAACCATATCGTTTTCTTTCAATACAGTTTTATCATCAAGAGAAGGAGTGTAATGAGCAGCAACTTCATTAATTCCAATATTAACTGGAAAAGCAGGTTTTGCTCCAATTTCAAAAATTTTTTTCTCTATTTCTTCAGCAATTTCAAAAATTTTTTTCTCTGGTTTAATCAAAGTTTTAGCGTATTCCAAAACAATTTTAGCTTTATCGAAAACTTCTTTCCACTTTTCTACTTCGTCTTGCATCAAAATAATTGAAAAAAGAAAATAAATTGTTAGCCAAAGAGACTTGCTAAGCCAGCTACTGCTTCTTCTTCCTTCTTTTTACCCTCTTCTTCAGCTTTCTTTTCTTCTTTTTTCTCTTCTGCTGGAGCAGCTGTAGGCATAGCTACAGCTTGTTTTATTGCTTCTTCTATGTTAACTCCCTTTAAAGCTTCTACTAAAGCCTTAATTCTAGCTTCATCTACTTGGCTTCCGGCAGCCTCTAGTATTTTTCTAATATTTTCTTCATTTATTTCTCTTTTTGATTCATGCAGCATTAATGCAGCATATATTTCGTTCATTTTCTCACCAAATTTTCCAGGCTTTTCGCTTTCAAGTAATACTTAGAAATTAAAATATTTATGTTTTCTTTTGTTGGGTAATCTATGTTAATGCTTAAGTTAAAAGCTTTTTGATAAGCTTGAATTAACAACTTTGGATATTCTAAGACTAAACTTAAAACTTCTTTTGGATAAAGTTTTCCTTCATGTAAAATTGCTAAAACATTTAATCTAACTTTTATTGGTTTAATTTTAAGCTTTCTTAACAAGCTAGCTAACTCTTTAGTTATCTTATCTCCTTTTTTTGCAACTAAAGTATCCTTCTTTACGGCTATAAAACCAGCTTCAACTCCAGCCGGAATCTTTAATTTTGCAAACTCGCTTATCGAAGGTCCAGCTTTTATTTGTGTTGGCCCAGAATAAACCCAAATATCTTCTTCTGCAATATCATTTTCTTTAGCGAATGTTTCTATTTCTAAAGATGAAATTTCTTTGAAAAGGGAAAACGGATTTTCATTCGAAAAAATAATTCCAATTTGATAAAATTCCAAATCTAACAATTTTTTATATTCTTCTCCTGCTTTTTCGCAAGCGAATTTTAAAGTACTTTTTTTAACAACTTTAATCTTAGCTTTATTTTCTAAAGCTTTTCTTAACTCTTTAAATTCTTTTGTTGGAAGTTTAAACAAATCTATTAAACCAACAGTTTTATAATTTTTCATTTCTTTTGCTATTTCTTCAGCTAATGCAATTTTTTCTTCTCTCTTCATTTTACTTCACCTATTTTAACAGGTTTCCCCATTGTTAACTTAATTAATACTTCTTTTATATTAGCCTTTCCTTTTGGCAACCTTTCTTCTAAAAAGCTTAAAATTTTTTTGATATTTTCAGCAATTTCCTCATCTTTCATCTTTTCGCTTCCTATTGGACATTGAATAACTGGAGAATCTTTAATTCTTATTCTAACACTTTTCCTTAAAGATTCAACAAATTTTTCTACATTTCCTGTAATAGGCTTTGGAGTTTTTCCTCTTGGTGCTAAAAACTTTCCTAGGTTTTTTGCTACTAAAGGCAATAATTTTGGATCCGAAGCAAAAAAATAAAATTCTTTTGCAATTTTTTTTGCAAGCCTTTTATTTTTTGAAATTTCCTCTATATCTTTTGAACTAAAAATTTCAACATTTTCCAATTCTTTTATTTCATCAGAGAACAAAGCAATTTTTACTTCTTTTCCAATTCCATAGGGCAATTCGACAATTTCATTAATTCTATTTTCTGGTTTTTTGGTATCTATTCCTTTTAGGTTAACAATTAAATCAAAAGTCTGCTCAAAATTTCTCTTCTTTGAATTTTCTCTAGCTTTTTTAATTGCTTCCAATATTTCGGTCATTTTTGACCTCCTGCCGAAGCAGTATTTTCTTATTAGATTCTAAGCTATTTAAATTTAAAAAAACAAAAAAATTAATGAAAGGAATTAAAGTAGCTTACTCTTTAGTATTTGCTATGCTATTTTTGTTTTTTTCGAGTTTTGCACAAGAAGTTTTTAAAACTAAAATTGAATGGATACATAGAATAGGTGCATGGTGGCTATTCTTCTTTATTATTGGTATAGCTTTAATATTTTTAGGAATAATTCTTGGAAGGGTCAACTGGAAGATTAGAAGATGGTTATCAATTGCAGGTTTGATTGCGATATTTTTAGGTGTATTTGGTGCAGAGATTGTATATTTAATTCCTTACCTTGGTAAGCCAATAATTACTTACGAAGAATGTCAAGGAGTTGTTACGCCACCTTCCACACCACAACAACCAGATCCTATAGTTACTGTAGTTGGACTTTCATCTTGCATCTTTACTGGTTTTGCCCCTTCAGGTTATGATTTATATACAATAGTTACTTTTGTTATTTTTGGAATAATTGCTCCTTTAGCTATGTTGATTGCGCTATTTTATGAGTTTACAGATTTTTTGACACATACGGGAGTAAGAAATGTTATGGCTTTTCTCTCAGCATTGGTGGCTTATAGGTTTTTGCTATCTTCTTTATTCATTGAATTACTTGGTTATGGCTTTGCAGGACTGGGAATACTTCTTTTTGATTACTTTTTCTTTATGATAGTTTTTAGAGCTATGCAAAAACTCTGGGCAGGAACAGCAATGATAGAAAGTATC
>JBMFIJ010000011.1:0-15959 GCA_049976365.1 Candidatus Aenigmatarchaeota archaeon
GTTTGCTGTTGAACTTGAGGCACTAGCTACAACTCTATAATATCCCATTCCTTTTCCAGAAACTCTAGTACATGTTACTGTAGTTATATTTCCGGGCGCAATGTTAATAGAGGTAGGACTTATTGATGAACAAGCATCTGTTCCGTCAGGTGCCTTTATACTTACTGCTACGTTACTTGCGCTTGTAGTTCCATCGTTTCTTACTACTATATTTATATTACTAGAGGTACAGGAAGAAGCTTCAGGAACTATGCTTAAAACAACTGCAGTTCTTGCTGTGAATACTCCGCTAATATAAGAATACGCTAGCCCCACTAATCCAATTGTTATAACTAACATTAAAAGCATGGCAATTACATCGCTTATTCCTTTCATGTTTTTATTTAAATTCAATATTTAAAAAGGTTAGTATGGTAAAAATACTGCTTGATACAAACTTTTTACTTGATATTTTTAGGTTTAAAGTTGATTTATTTCAAATCTATGAAATTTTTGAAAATGCAGAACTTTATGTTTCTTCTGAAACTCTAAGAGAATTAAAATCTATTTCAAATAGAAAAACTAAAGAGGGAAGATTAGCTTTAATAGCTCTTGATTTTATAGAAAAAGGAAAAATAAAAATAATTCAATCTTTGGAAAAAGAGGTTGATAAAGATTTGATTGCTTTGGCTAAAAAGGAAAATTTTATTGTTGCGACAAACGATAAAAATTTAAGGAAGAAATTAAAAATTGAAAATATAAAAGTTATTTGTTTAAGGAATAAAAAGAGAATAGAGGTGGTAGAATGAACTTAATGCATGATATAGAAGCTGGAAATGAAGAAGAAATTAATGTTGTTGTTGAAAATGTTAAAGGAAGTTCTAATAAGATTGAGTACGATAATGAAAAAGGATATTTTTCTCTAGTTAGAGTTTTATACTCTCCAGTTTTTTGGCCTTTTGACTATGGTTTTATTCCTAGAACTTGGCATGAAGATGAAGATCCTGTTGATGTAGTTTTATTGACAACTTATCCAACTTTTCCTGGTTGTGTTGTAAAAGCAAGGCCAATAGGAGTAATTTTAATGGAAGATGAAAAGGGAATTGACGATAAAATTGTTGCCGTTCCAGTAAAAGATCCGAGGTTTAAAAACATAAAATCTGTAAATGATTTGAATGAGCATTTGAAAAAAGAAATTCAAGATTTTTTTGAAAGTTATAAAAAACTTGAACCAGGAAAATTCGTTAAGTTTAAAGAGTGGCAGGGAGTAGAAAAAGCCAAAGAAATAATAAAAAAAGCCAAAGAAAGTTATAAGAAAAAATTTGGATGATTTTATGTATAAGATAGTTACAGTTAGAGAAAAAATAAAAGTAACTCCAGAAAAGTTGGATTTGCCCAAAGAGGAAGCTATATCAAAGGCAATAGAAGAAAATTTAGAAGGCTTAACAGATCCAAAGCTTGGAATGATTTTTCTTTCTTTAGTTTCAATCGATAACATAGGAGAAGGCAAAATTTATCCGGCAGATCCAAACATTTATTACTTAGTCACTTTCAAGATGTTTGTTTATAAGCCAGAATTGCACGAATTAGTAATTGGAGAAGTTGTTGACAATACTGATTTTGGGTCTTTTGTTAGAATTGGCCCAATAGATGGTTTAGTTCACATTTCTCAACTTATGGATGATTATGTTTCATTCGACAAGAAAAATTCTGTTTTTCTTGGCAAGCAAACTAAAAAGACTCTAAAAATTGGAGATAAGGTTTTAGCAAGAATAATTTCTATTTCTTGGAAGGAGCAAAATAAAATAGGCTTAACAATGAGGCAAGCTGGCTTAGGAGCATTACATTGGTTAAAGAAGAAGTGATTTTTATGAAGAAGTTACAAGCATGTAGAAATTGCAAAAGGCTAACAACAGAAAAGGTTTGTCCATACTGCAAATCAACAGATTTAACAACAAGTTGGAAAGGATCTTTAATAATTTTAGATGTCGAAAGTGAAATTGCAAAAATGATTGGAATAAAAGAAAAAGGAAGATATGCTTTGTATGTAGGTTGAGAATATGGAAATGATTATTGAAGAAGAGAAATACAATCCATTTCTTAAGAGAAAGGATTTAAGAATTTTGGTTAAGCATGAAAAAGAGGCTACACCTTCAAAAGAGAAAATAAAGAGTTTTTTGAAAGAAAAATTCAATGTGGATGATTCTCAAATTGAAATTATTTATATAGTTTCAAAAATCGGTCTTGCAGAAAGTATAGTTAAGGCTAGAATTTATGATGAAAAAAGAGAGGTGAAAAAAGTTGAAGCACAACCAAGTGAAAATAAGTCAGGCTCTTAAAAACAAAAGATGTCCTAAGTGCAATAGCATAATGGCTAAGCATGAAAATAGATGGTATTGTGGTAAATGTCATTACACAGAATTTATAAAACCTTAATTTTCTAACATTAAATTTTCATATGTTTGTTAAGGACATAATGAGTAAGAATGTTATTACAATTTCCCCAGAAGAAAATATATCAAAGGCAATAGAGTTAATGGCAAAGAACAATATTTCTGGATTGGTAGTTGTTGAAAATGAGAAAGTTGTTGGAATAATAAGCGAAAGCGACATTCTAGAAATTTTAAAGTCACCTTTTCCAGAAATAAAAAATTTAACAAACGTTACTTTATCTATTTTCATGCTTTTGAAAAAAGGAATAGAAAGTTTTAATTATGCTAAAAAAATAGCTAAACTAAAAGTTAAGGATCTTATGACTAAAAAGGTCTTTTATGTTGGACCAAACGATACTATAGAGGAAGCAGCAAGAATAATGAGCGAAAAAGATATAAGAAGATTGCCAGTTATAGATGAAGGAAAATTAGTAGGTATAATTTCGCGAACAGATATATTGAGAGCTTTAATGGAATAAAATTTAAAAGATTTGAAAACAAAAAATTCGAATGAAGCTTATAATTTTTGGTCCTCCAGGTTCAGGAAAAGGAACTTATTCTTCTCGTTTAAAAGAAATTTTTGGTTTGGAGAAAATTTCTACTGGAGATATTTTTAGAGAAGAAATAAAGAAAGGAAGTGAATTGGGTAAAAAAGTTGAAAATTATCTGAAAGAAGGGAAATTGGTTCCAGATGAAATTGTTATTGAGGTTGTTAAAGAAAAAATAAAGAATTTGGATAATTTTATTCTAGATGGTTTTCCAAGAACAGTTGAACAAGCAAAAGCTTTAGATAAAATGGCTAAGATAGATGCAATAATAAAAATTAATGCTCATGAAGAAATTTTGATTGAGAAAATTTCAGGAAGAAGAATCTGTTCTAATCCGAAATGCGACGGAAATTACAATGTTGCTGACATTCATAAGATTATTGATGGAATAGAATATATTTTACCACCGTTACTTCCAAAAGAAGATATGAAATGTGATAAATGTGGTTCTCCGCTAATTCAAAGAGATGATGATAAGCCAGAAGTTGTAAGACAAAGGTTAAAGGTTTATGAAGAGCAAAGTAAACCGGTTTTAGAATATTACAAAAGAAAGAGAAAAAATAAAATTCCAATGATTGAAATTTGGATGAATAGACCTCCAGAGCAAGTTGTTCAAAAAATTGTTGAAGAATTAAAAAAGATTTTAGGCTAGATTTTTTTGAACACAATTTTCCATAATTTATTTGGAGTTAATCGAATACTTTTATTTGCTACGAATTCGTCAAAAGTTTTGAACTTTCCTTTTTTGAAAGGATATATCAAAACAGGAACATCTCCAAATTCGTGTTTTCTTGTCTCGCAAGACGTTATATGGTCTGTAGTTATAATAATCTTTTCTTTAAAATCTTTATAGCTTTCAAGATACTTATCAAATTCTTCTATTATTTTTTTCTTTTTTTCGAAATTTCCGTCATGAGCTGCTTCGTCTGTCCATTTTATATGAGAATATATAAAATCGTAATAAGTTAAGCTCTCTTCTATTTTTTCAAATATGAATTTTATTCCTTTTTTATAATCTAAGCCTTCTGGAATTTCTAAAGCATCAAAACCAGCTAGCATGCAAGTAGCCTTCATTACACCATTTTCAGAGATTACTAAAGGTCTAACGTTAAACCTTTTTCTAAAAGATGGTGATAGAGCAAAAATTTTATTGCCAGGCTCTCTTAAAAGTATGTAATTTGCTGGAAGCATACCTTTTTTAATCCTTTCTTCGTTAATTTTATGATTTTTCAAAAGCTCATGAGATTCTTGTATAAATCTTCTCAAAATTTCTTCTGTTCTTTTCGCTTTTTTGCTTAGCGCTTTTATTTCTTTTGGTGGCAAATTGTTGCTTAAAGGATCATTAGTTTGAATATTCTCATCTAACTTTTCTTTTAAAACTAAAACCGCTCTATGTCCATAAGTTCTCTTAAATTCAAAAGGCAATCCTATATCAATTTTATTCAAATCTCTAGCTAATTCATCTAATCCAAAAGTTTCTCTACCAGCTCTTCTATCGATTATAATCCCATCTTTTATTGTTGAAAAATCACATCTTAAAGCAAGCCAACCATTTTTAAATTCTATTCCTGCTGAAACTGCTTCTAAAACTCCTCTTTTCAATTTGAATTTTTCTATATCATAGCCAAGTAAGGAAATGTTTGCAAAGTGACTAACACTTGCTCTTGTTTCTTCATTCCATTGCGATTTTTTCAAAAGTTTTAATTTTGCTACTAATCCTTTAGAAGCTAGATAGTTGATATTTGGTTTATTTGCTTTGCTCAAAGGAGTTTTATTTTTTGGAAAATCTGCTAAGCCGTCAAAAACAAAAAACAATACTTTCATTAGCTTATTTATTTTTGACTAATAAATCTGGCTATCTTTGTTAAACGAAAAGTAACGAATGAAAATTCTTAATAGAATGAAAAAAGTAATAATTTATAGGCCTGGGTAGTTGAGTGGTTAAAACGCCGCGCTCATAACGATGAGCTTTGATTTAGAAGATGAGAAACGCGGAGGTCGCGGGTTCAAATCCCGCCCCAGGCAAAAAGAAAATTTTAATCTTTGAAGCTCAGTTTCTATCTTTTTAAATAAATAAAAGATAAAAGTTCAAAGCTTCATATGGTAGAAAAAACCCTAATCGGAAAAATATCTCATTATTATTCGAAAATAGGAGTTGCTGTTGTTGAATTAGAAGAAACTTTAAGAAAAGGAGACAAAATAGAAATCGAAGGAAAAACAACAAAACTTTCTCAAATTGTTAGTTCTATGCAACTTAATCATAAAGATATAGATGTTGCTGAGAAGGGACAATCAATTGGATTAAAAGTTGAAGGTAAGGTTAGAGAAGGAGACAAAGTTTATAAAATAATTGAATAAGTTTAAGAATTATACAGAAAACCCTTTTCTTATTTAGTGTTTAGTATATTTTACAGGAGAGAAAAGTTTTTAAGCTAATAAAAAAGATAGATTAAATGGAAAAAGCCCCAAGATTTAATACTATTTGTAAGACATTAAAATCTAATTATTTGGGGCTCTAAGGGATGATCCATCTTCTGTTTCTTCAATGAGTGGGGACCAAACGCAAGTTGAGATTTGTGATATATGTGGCAAAGAAACTGAAGACTTCTATGTAATAGAAGGATTAATAGTTTGCGAATCTTGTAAAGAAAATTTTGATTTGAAAGAAAGTGAAGATTTTTCTTCCAACGTTTGTGCTGTTTGTGGTTGGCCTATTAATAAGCCAATAAGCAAAGAGGAATCTAAATTTTTAATAAAAGGCGTAAAAGAATGGCTTTCAAGAAATTCTCAAGAAGTTCTTGAAAAGATAGAAAAAAGCTTAAAAGAGCTGGAAAAAGAAAACTATCTTTGCAGATACGATTTCTTTTATCTAATAAAAGGAATTATAGAAAGAGAAAATGAGCAAATAGCCTCAAAGTTTGAAAAAGAAGTTTGTTCTAAATATGATTTCTTAGGTTCAATTGTGAGCTAATTTTTATTTCTACTATAAAATTTTCTATATGCCCTGGTAGCTCAGACTGGTAGAGCACCTCACTGGTAATGAGGGGGTCGCGGGTTCAAATCCCGCCCAGGGCTCTGTTAATTTAAAAATCGATAGAAAAACAATTTTGGAGCGTTTAATGATACTTATAAAATTTCAGTTGAGATATTCAAGCTGCCTTTGGTTCTATTCATGATGTAAATAATTCGCAACAAGCTTACATTTTACTTAAAGAATTTAACGGATTTAGAACTGTAGATAATGTATGCTAAGAGAAGTTTCTGCCGAAAAAACTTATGAAGGTAAAGAAGCTTCTAATTGCTAATAAATCTTACAGAGAAGAACAATAAAGTTGTAGAGCTTATGAGTATGTAAAAAGTCAAGTTATTAAGATTGCATTAACAGACATTATAACTGAGGAAAATAATTTTAGTATCACAATTGATTTACTGGGTTTTTATTTTAAGCCTTCAGATAAAAATGTCTAAAATTTTAGTAAATAATAAAGCAAAAAAATGGTTAATTAAGTTTACAAAATGCAATTAGTAAATTTCCTAAGATTCTAGCAAATTTCTCTCATATAACTCTTTCTTGTCTAGACTTTAGGATTGATACAACTTTAAAATTAATCAGGTTAACATTTTAAATTTCTCATTAAGCTTATAAAATATAAAACTAATAAATTCTTGCAGAAATATTAATTATAGGTGAAAGGGTGAAGAAAGAAATAGACGTTTCTAAGCACGAATTAGTGCCTAGGCATGAAATTGTAGACGAAAAGGAAAAAGAAGAGCTAATTAAAAAATATGGTAGCCTAAAGCATTTTCCAAAAATTTATTCTTCAGATCCACAAGTAAAAATTATTGGTGCAAAGCCGGGAGATCTTATTAAAATTATAAGAAAAAATGAAGTTACAGGAGAATCAGTTTATTATAGAGTTGTGGTTGAAAGAGGTGAGTAAATGGAAAATGCTTTTACTATTTTGATGCGTTCCTATTTGAGAGAAAAAGGATTGGTCAACTTTCAAATAGAATCTTTTAATGACTTTGTAGATAGAAGAATGCCAAAATTAATTAAAAGTATAGGTAAAATTAGACCAGAAGTTCCTGAAATTGGGGATCTGGAAATTAAATTAGGAAAATTTGAATTGGGGCAGCCAAGAATTAAGGAAGCAGATGGTTCTATTAGACCAATTCTTCCTATGGAGGCAAGAATTAGAAATTTGACTTATGCAGCTCCTATGTATGTTGAAATGACTCAAATTTTGAATGGAATAGAAAGCAAGCCAGTTATGGTAGAAATTGGAGATTTGCCTGTAATGGTTAAATCAAAATATTGCTATTTGTCAAAAATGGATAGAAACGAATTGATTAAAGAAGGAGAAGATCCAGATGATCCAGGAGGTTATTTCATTATAAACGGAACTGAAAGAATTTTAATGCTTGTTGAAGAAATAGCTACTGATAGAGTAATTGTTGAAAAAAACAATGATCCTTCTATTCCGGAAGTTGCAAGAATTCATTCTGAGAAAGAAGGTTTCATTCAAAAACACTTAATTGAAAGAAAGAAAAGCGGAGAAATTTACATAACTTTTGCAAATGTTTTAAGAATCCCAATTGTTATAATTCTAAAAGCTCTAGGTTTGGAAAAGGATAAAGAATTGTTAGAAGCCATTTCTTTAAATGAAAGATTGCAAGAGGCATTTTTAATAAACATTTTGGAACATCCAATAAAAGACTCTGAAGAGGCAATAGAAGAACTAGGTAAACATTTAAGAATTCCTCAGAAAACAGCTAGAAGAAAGCAAGCTATAAGAATGATTGATAAGTATCTATTGCCTCATTTAGGTCAAGAACCAGAAAACAGATTAACAAAAGCTATGTTTTTATCAAAGGCTATAGAAAAAATACTAAAGCTACATTTTGGTATGATTGAGGAAGATGACGTTGATCATTATTCAAATAAAAGAATAA
Organism: Candidatus Aenigmatarchaeota archaeon; assembly: GCA_049976365.1. Classification (GTDB taxonomy): domain Archaea; phylum Aenigmatarchaeota; class Aenigmatarchaeia; order CG10238-14; family SpSt-28; genus SpSt-28. The sequence continues at coordinate 7,913 of JBMFIJ010000011.1, forward strand.
AGATGGCGGGAGATTTGTTAGAGCTACTTTTACGTTCAATAATTTTGGGTAAATGGGGTTTAATAGTTAGAATGAACTATAATTATCAGAAGCTAACAAAAAGAGGTAAGTTACCACCACTACAAGCTGTTGTTGAAAATGCAATTTTAACAAATCAAATTGTTTCAGCTATGGCTGTAGGGACTTGGATTGGTGGTAGAACAGGAGTTACTCAAAGGCTAGATAGAGGAAGTTGGAATAAAACAATAACTCATATGAGAACAGTTGTTTCTCCTTTGTCTTCTACTCAAGAACATTTTGAAGCTAGAGAATTGCACCCAACTCATTTTGGTAAGTTATGTGTTAGTCAAACTCCTGAAGGAGCAAACATAGGTTTAAGAAAATATTTAGCAATATCAGCTTCAATAACTACAGAAGTTGATGAGAAACAATTAAAACCAATTTTCGATATTATAAAAGGTGAGAAGAGTGGCTGATGTATTTTTGAATGGAAAATATCTAGGAAAGGTTGAAAATCCAAAGGAATTTGTAGAAACTGTAAGGAAAATGAGAAGAGAAGGTAAAATTCCTTATTATGTTAATGTTGCTTATCACGAGCATTTAAATGAAGTTAGAATTCTTTCTTCTGCAGGAAGAGCTATTAGACCTTTAATAATTGTTGAGAATGGTAAACCAAAGTTAACTAGTGAGATGTTGGAAAAAGTGAAAAAAGGAGAAATTAGCTTTTTTGATTTAGTTAAGTCTGGAGTAATAGAATTTTTGGATACAGAGGAAGAAGAAAATGCCTACATAGCTGCTAAGCCTGAAGATGTTACAAAAGAACATACTCATTTGGAAATAGATCCTGCAGTAGTTTTTGGTTTTTCTGCTCAATTTGTTCCTTATCCAGAATTTAATAGAGGAGACAGAGTTAATTATGGAGCTAAAATGGGAGACCAATCAATTGGTGTTTTTGCCTCTAATTTCTTAAATAGAGTAGATAGCAAATCAAATGTTTTGTTATACGCTCAAAGGCCTTTAGTTCAAACCTACATTCATAAAATAGTTGATGCAACAGAAAGCTATCCAAATGGAATGAATGTTGTTATAGCTGTAGCAACATATGAAGGTTACAATATAGAGGACGCTATCGTAATTAATCAAGGTTCTATACAAAGAGGAATGTTTTGGAGTTATATGTACAGAACTTACGAAACCGAAGAAAAGAGGTATATGGGAGGACAAGAAGATATAATCGGAATTCCACAGCCAGGAATAAGAGGATATGCGGGAGAAGACGAGTATAAGCATTTGCCTGAAGATGGTATTGTTAATCCTGAAACTGAGGTTTCTTCTGATCAAGTTCTTATAGGTAAAACATCTCCTCTAAGATTCTTAGGAAAAGCAGATAGAACTTTAATTGGAATTGAGAATTTGAGAGAAACTTCCGTTAGATTAAGACATGGCGATAAAGGAATTGTAGATAGAGTTTATATAACTCAAACATCAGATGGAACAAAATTAGTTAAAGTAGTTGTTAGAGATTTGAAAAAACCAGAAGTTGGAGATAAGTTTGCTTCTAGACATGGACAAAAAGGAGTTATTGGCTTGATAGTTCCTCCAGAAGATATGCCTTTTACAGAAAGTGGAATAGTTCCTGATATAATTTTCAATCCGCATGGCTTGCCTTCTAGAATGACAGTAGGTCAATTATTAGAAATTTTGGCAGGAAAAGTAGCTGCTTTATCAGGAAGGATAATTGACGCTCCAGCTTTTAATCCAACTAATTTAAAAGAACTGAAAGAAATTCTTAAAAGTTTAGGATTTAAAGATACAGGAAAAGAGGTAATGTATGATGGAAAAACTGGAAGAAAGTTTGAAGTAGAAATTTTTATTGGTTGTGCATTTTACATGAAGCTTGATCATCTCGTTTCTAACAAGCTACAAGCTCGTTCTAGAGGACCTGTTACTTTGCTAACTAGACAGCCAACTGAAGGAAGAAGCAAAGAAGGTGGATTAAGATTGGGAGAAATGGAGAAAGATTGTTTACTAGCTCATGGAGCTGTAGTAACATTAAAAGAGAGATTTGATTCCGATAAAGTAGTTTTGCCAGTTTGTAAAAAGTGTGGAATGGTTGCCGTTTACGATAAAATAAGAAATAGGTATTTCTGTCCTATTGATGGCGATAACGCTGAAATTGTTAATGTTGAGATGAGTTATGCGTTTAAATTGCTTTTAGATGAGTTAAAGAGTTTAATGATATATCCTAAGCTAGTTATTAATGAAGAAGGTAGAATTGCAAGAATAGATTTCAGTATCTTAGATCCAGAAACTATAAGAAAAATGTCATTTGCAAAAATAACAAAAATTGACCTTTATGATGAAGAAGGGTATCCAATAGAAGGAGGAGTGATGGATCCAAGACTAGGAACTATAGAGCCTGGAATAAGATGTAGAGTTTGCGGTGCTAATATAGGAGAATGTCCAGGTCATTTTGGACATTTGGACCTTGTAAAACCAGTTATTCATCCTCACTATGCTAAATTTATTCATTTTCTTTTAAAAGTTACTTGCAGAAAATGTTCAAGGCTTTTAATAAGCGAAGAAGACTTGGAAAAATTAAAGAATAAGAAGGTATCTTGGAAAGAAATTGAAAAGATGGCTTTAAAGAAATGTCCTCATTGCAAAACAGAGCAAAAAGAAATAAAATTCATTAAGCCATACACATTTGTAGAAGGTTCAAAGGTTATAAATCCAGAAGAAATAAGAGCCAGATTCGAGAAAATAAAAGATCAGGATTTAAAGATTTTAAACTTGAAGATAAGGCCAGAATGGCTTATAATAACTGTTTTGCCTATACCACCAGTTACTGTTAGACCTTCTATAACTTTAGAAACTGGGGAAAGAAGCGAAGATGATCTAACTCATAAGCTTGTTGAGATAGTTAGAATTAACGATAGATTTAGAGAAAACATGGAATTAGGCGCTCCGGAATTTCTATTAAACGACTTATGGGAGCTTCTACAATACCATATTGCTACTTATTTTGACAATGAGTTAACTGGAATACCTCCTGCTAGACATAGATCAGGAAGAGTATTGAAGACTTTAACACAAAGATTAAAAACTAAAGAAGGAAGGTTCAGAGGAAACTTGATTGGAAAGAGAGTCAATTTCTCTGCAAGAACTGTGATTTCTCCAGATCCAAAAATAAAAATAGATGAAGTTGGTGTACCAGAAGTTATAGCAAAAGAACTAACAGTTCCAGTTAGAGTTGATGAAAGGAATATTGAAGAAATGAGAAAATTGGTTTTGAATGGTCCAAATGTTTGGCCAGGCGCAAATTATGTAATAAAGCCAGATGGGAGAAGAAAAAGAATTCTTGAAAATAATAAAGAAGAAATTGCTAAAGAGTTAGATGTTGGCTATATAGTTGAAAGACATTTGATGAATGGAGATAGTGTTCTATTCAATAGACAACCGAGCTTGCATAGAATGAGCATGATGACTCATAAAGTTATAGTTTTGCCGTTTAAGACTTTTAGATTGAATGTGGCTGTTTGCCCTCCTTATAATGCCGATTTTGATGGAGATGAGATGAATTTGCATATACCACAAACTGCAGAAGCTAGGAGTGAAGCTGAAATTCTTGCTAAAGTTGAAAGAAATATAAGAAGTCCAAGATATTCGGCCCCAATAATAGGTTTGATAAGAGATGAAATTACTGGTTTGTATCTTTTAACTAGGAAGGAAAAAATAAGAAGAGAAGATGCAGTTAGACTAATTAGAAGCGTTGATGTTAATGTTAACATTCCTGATAAAGAAGTTTTTACAGGAAAAGAAGTTTTCAGCTTATTGTTGCCTAAAGATTTCTTTATTGAATATAAAGGAAAAACAGGGATTGTTAAAATAAAGGACGGTTTGCTGATAGAAGGAGAAATTGAAAAAACTGGAATATCGTCTGATGGAGGTAAAATAATTGATAAAATTGAAAAAGATTATGGCAAAGAGTTTGCTAAAGATTTTATATATAAAGCAGCTTTATTGGGAATAAACTACTTGGATATGTTTGGATTTTCCTTGGGGGTAACAGATTTAGAAGTTGATTTAAAAGTTAAGCAGGAAATTAATGAAATTGTTCAAAAAACAGAAAAAGATGTGAATGAAATGATTGAAAAGTTTAAGAGAGGAGAATTGATTCCATACTTTGGAAGAACTAGTGAAGAAACTTTGGAGAATATGATTAAGGAAAGAATAGCAAGATGTTTGAATGAGGCTATGCAAGTTTTTGAGAAAGGAGTTAAAGATAATCCTGCTTTACAGATGGCTAAATGTGGTGCAAGAGGAAGCATGATTAATTTGTTACAGATTAGCGGTTTAATTGGTCAAGAAATGATAATGGGAGAAAGAATAGAAAGAGGGTATTATAAGAGAACGTTTCCACATTTCAAGATTAATGATAAAAGTTTAGCTTCAAAAGGTTTTGTTGCTCATTCTTTTGCTGATGGTTTAAATGTTTTTGAATTTTACTTTGATAGCATGAACTCTAGAGAAAGTCTAATGGATAAAAGTCTTAAAACTAGACATTCTGGTTATATGGAAAGAAGATTAATAGGAGCTTTACAAGATTTGAAAGTTGCCTATGATGGTAGCATAAGAGATGCAGCAAACAGAATAATCCAATTTGTTCCTTGTGAAGATGGCTTAGATCCATCTAAGATTAGGAGAGAAGGAATAAAGGTTGAAGAAATAGCGAGGAGGATATTCAATGTTGCCTAAAAAGATTTTAGAAGAAGTGGAAAATGTAGCAAAGAAAATGAATTTGAATGAAGATCAAAAAAAGAAGCTTTTAGAAGAAGTAGAAAGGGAATATTTAAAGAGTAGATTTGAACCTGGAGAAGCAATAGGAATATTAGCAGCTCAAAGTATTTCTGAACCAGCTACCCAACTAACAATGAGAACTTATCATTTGGCAGGAGCAGCAGGAATAAAAGTAACTTTTGGTTTACCAAGACTTGTAGAAATTTTTGATGCAAAGAAAAATATAAGCTCCCCAATGATGACCATATACTTGAAGAAAGAGTATGATACAAAAGAAAACGCAGAAAAGTTAGCAATGGAAATTGTAGAAAAAAGAATTTCTGATATAGCTTCATTTGTTTATGTTGACATTGAAAATAGTGCAGTTCAATTAGAGCTTTCAGATAAAAGAAAGAATGAAAAAGCCGTAAGGATAATTAAAGAAAAAGTTCAAGATGTTAATGTGAAGATTAAAGACGATGCAATAATTATTTCTCCGAAAAAAGAAATAGAATTTTCAGATTTGCAAAAACTTAGGGAAAAAATACTTAATGTTGTTGTAGAAGGAATAGAAGGAATAAGTGCTGCAATAGTTAGAAAAGAGGGAGAAAATTGGGTGATACAAACATTGGGTTCAAACTTAAGAGAAGTTTTGAAGATTGATGAAGTAAATGAGCATAAAACCGTTTCAAATGACATTTTTGAGGTTTATGAAATTTTTGGGGTTGAGGCTGCGAGAAATCTTATAATAAGAGAAGCATATAAAACTATGCAAGAACAAGGTTTAGATGTTGATATAAGATACCTTCTTTTATTAGCTGATGTAATGACATGGAGTGGAGAAATAAATTCAATAGGAAGATATGGTGTGGCTGGAGCAAAAGCTTCTGTTTTAGCAAGGGCAGCATTTGAAGAAACAATTAAACATTTAGTGAGAGCTTCAATTAGAGGAGAAAGCGATGAATTTAAAGGTTTGTTTGAAAATGTCATGGTTGGACAACCTGCTCCAGTAGGAACAGGAATGTTTGAATTAGTTGTAAGGGAGGAACATGGAGATAGTAGAAAAGATAAAAAAAGCGCTGAAGGAGAATAGAGCAATTTTAGGATACAGAGAGAGTTTAAAATATATAAGAAACAATAAAGTTGAAGAGGTTATATTAGCAAATAATGCTCCCGAAAGAATAAAAAAAATTATTTTGAATAGCAATGTGAAAGTAGAGATTTTTGATAAAGGAAGTAAAGAGTTAGGAACAATTTGTGGAAAGCCTTATCCGATAACTACAATAGCAATAAAGGGTGAATAAATGACAATTGTTTTCGACTCTCATACCATTAAAACTATTACTCTTTTTGAGACTTTGACTCATGTAGAAGTAAAAGATTGTATTATAAACGAAGATTCAATCTATTTTCTTGTTGAGGAAGGAAAATTAGAAAATCTTAAAAGTAATAATGGAGTAAGTATAAAAAATTTGGAAAAAGTTTTCAACAAAAGAATAAGAGTTTTAGAATATTCTAAGGATTTGGTTGATTTTCTAAAAAAATCTATAAAGGGAGTTAAGGAAATAAGAGTGAGAAATGAAAAGAATGGTAAAATTGTAGAGTTAAGTGTGGATAATTCTTTTAAAAGTTTTTTAATAGGAAAAAATGGAAAAAACATAAAGGTTTTAAGACAAATTCTAAAGAGAAATTATCAAGTAGATGATGTGGTGGTAAGGTAATGCCAGGGGAATTTGCTGCCAGAAAACTGAGGCAAAGAAGAAAGAAGTTTAGATGGTCTAGCGAGTCTTATAAAAGGAGGGTTTTGCAGCTTTGGAAGAAAGATCCTTTAGAAGGAGCTCCAATGGCTAGAGGAATTGTAATTGAGAAAAGAGCAGTAGAACAGAGAAAACCAGCTTCAGGCTTAACAAAATGTGTTAGGGTTCAGTTGATAAAAAACAATATTCAAGTTACAGCTCATGTTCCTGGAGTAGGGGCAATTGATAAAGTTAGCGAACACGATGAAGTTTTAATAGAAAAAGTTGGTGGTGCTCAAGGAGGTTCAAAAGGTAGTATGGTTGGAATTAAGTATAGAGTTATTGCTGTTAATGGTGTCGCTCTAAGTGAAATATTAAAAGGTAAAAAACAAAAGCCAGCTAGGTAGATTTTATGAGTGAAATTAAGCTTTTTGGAAAATGGGATTATGACGTTAAAGTTGAAGACAAAGGTTTAGAAAGATATATTAATCTAGAGCCAAAAATTATTCCTAAATCTTCTGGAAGACATTCTAAATATCAATTTCATAAGTCAAAGATGAATATAGTTGAGAGATTAATAACTCATTTAATGGTTCCTGGACATAAAAGTAAAAAGCATGTTTTAACTTCTGGTAGAGTAGTAGGAAGATGGCAAACAACTTATAAAATTGTTGAAAAAGCTTTTGACAAGATTTATGAAATTACAAAGAAAAATCCTTTGGAAGTTTTTGTTAGAGCTATTGAAAATGCTGCAATTAGAGAAGAAATTGCAGCTTATCAGGTTGGAGGTATAATTGTTAGAAAAGCTGTTGTTACATCTCCACAAAGAAGAGTTGATATAGCTTTGAGGCATATTGCACAAGCAGCCTATAGGAAGGCTTTTGGTAAAAAGACAAATATGGTAGATGCTTTAGTTGAAGAAATTTTGGGGGCTTATGAAAACAATCCATCTAAAAGTGAAGCAATAAGAGAAAAAGAGAGAATAGAGAAAGAGGCAGAGGGTTCAAGATAATTTATGGAGGTTGATATTTTTTGTAATAAAATAAATTTTATAAGTTTTGGATTTTAAATCCAAAAATATTCAAGGAGGTGAGAAAGAGTGGCTAAAAAAGAAATGACAGAAAGAGTGATGGAATGTATGAAAGATCCAACAAGAATTAGAAATGTAGCTACTAGCAGTCATGTGCATCATGGCAAAACTACTTTAACTGACAACTTAATGGCAGGAGCAGGGATGCTTGCAGAAGAAATGGCAGGAAAAGTCATGTATACATGGTTTGATCCAGAGGAAAGAAAAAGACAGCTAACAGTTTATGGAGCAAACGTTAGCATGGTTCACGAGTATGAAGGAAAGGACTATCTAATAAATTTGCTAGATACCCCCGGCCATGTTGATAGGAGTTAAATAACTCCCAACATTTTGGCGGGGACGTTACAAAAGCAATGAGAGCAGCAGACGGTACTATAGTTTTGGTAGATGCAGTAGAAGGTATAATGCCTCAAACAGAAACAGTTTTTAAACAAGCTTTAAG
>JBMFIJ010000012.1:0-15015 GCA_049976365.1 Candidatus Aenigmatarchaeota archaeon
GCCAATTTCTTAGGAGCATCTTCCATATAACTTTCAATAGCCTCTCTAGTTCCTTGAATCTTTCCCAACTTTAATAATCTTTTCCAGGGCATGAAGAAGCCAGCATCATATAGTGGCTCACCTTCCTTAATAAAATTGTAAACTATTGGATGGCCAGATTTTGCATAATCTACAAATTCAGTTAAAGTGTAAGATGGTTGAATTGAAAGTTTATCAGTAATGCTTTTTGCTATTTTTTCCAAGTCATCATCGATTGAATCCAATTTTTCCGGAGTTAATTCTTCTATTGTATCGTCAATAATAACAATAATGTCAATATCGCTTTCTGGTTTGAAATCTCCTCTAACAACAGAACCCATCATGACAATTGATTTTATCAAATTACCATATTTCTCTAAAGCTCTTTTCGCAAATTCTTTTGCCTCTTGAATTCTTTTAAGTTTTTCCTCCATTCTATTCCTCCATAATTTCTTTTGGCAAAATTTGCTTAAATCTTTCTATAATTTCTTTCGTTAAATTCAAAGCTCTTTGCAAATAATTGGCATCAATTTCCTTAACAATTTGATGGTCTATATCTTTCCAAAGCTTATTCAATTCATTCCACTTATCTAAAAACTCTTTCTCAATTTTATTTTCGTTAATCATTTTCTCAAGATATTTTGGAATATCTTTTGGATCTGGCTGCTCTTTATACAAATACATGACAGCAGCCTGAATTATGTCGCTCGCACAATATCTTAAATCAAAAACTGTATTTTTCAAATCTTGCTTTATTTTTTCAAACCTTATTTCAGAAGCTCTTGCCTTAATTTTGATTACTTCTTCGCTTGGCGGTAATAAGCCAAGCTGTAACATTCTTTGAATTGGTTTAACAAAGCCAGAATCATAAATTACCAAACCATATCTTAAAAAATTTATTAGTTCTGGGGAGCCCATTCTTACCCATTGCCAAAACTCAGTTAAATTTGTCGTTTGAACGTGTAAATCTTTAATTCCTTCAGCAATAAGCAAAATTTCTTCTCTCATTCTTTCAAAATCTACTGATGTCTTAAGAGAAGTGTCATCTAAAATAACCCAAACATCAGCATCTGAACTTTTCTTCAAATCTCCTCTAACAACTGAGCCAAAAATTAAAACTGATTTAACTATTTCTCCAAATTTCTTCCTTATTTCATTCATGAACTTTACGCTTTTTTCAATCAAAACTTTTTTCCTTTCTTCTATTTCATTCTTTTCAACAAGTTTTACATCTTTTAGTTCCTTTTCCAAATTTTCAATCATTTGTTTTTTTAGAATTCAGGCTTAAAAGTTATCTTAATTCTTCTTTTTTCCATTCTTCAGGCCTTTTACCTTTTTCTATAGCTTTTTCTCCAAGAAACGTATATTCTTCTTCTGGAACTTGAAGCATTCCTTTTAAAGGATCAAAGAAATGCTCTTTAATTATAGCAAGCTGTCTCTCTTCTGAAAGAATTTCCCTAGAAGATACACCATAAAAATCTGGAGGTAACTTTTCTGGTTCAACATTTTTTTCTAAATATTCTACAATAATCCTTAAAGCTGCTGCACTTTGCCCAATAAATTGAGCCGGAACTTGACCTCCTCTAGCTCCACCTCTCTCAAAAATAAAAATTCCTTCTCTGTTTTTTCCAAATCCTAATTTTCTTAATTCATAAGCATATTTGTAAATCCAATACTGAGCTTCACTTCCTATATCTATTGGTTCATGCGCAGGATGATAGGGCTTAGGAGCTCCAACATGAAAAACCAATAGATAATCTCCTACATCATTAGTTATTTTCTTTATATTTTCTATCTCTTTTAAGGGATCTAGATTATTATGCAGATAATGTTCTTGGTCAAAAACTATTCCTAAGCAAGGAAAACCAGCTATCATGTGAGCGGCTTTAACCATTCTGTAAATATCTGAAAAATGAATTAGTCTCTGTAATCCTTCTTCTCCCTCTCTTGTTATTTCTGGATTTTCAAAAACAACTCTAAAATATATTCCCTCTTCCTTTTTTCTAGAAATTCTTCTATTTATCTCTATGATTTTTTCAAACGGAGTTTTATTCATGAATTCTTCCATCTCTTTGTTTTTTTCTTCTTCATTGGTAAGAAAGACTTTTTTTCCTTCTGCTATAAATTCTTCTTTATTCTTTTGGGAGAAATGACCAAGAATGTATCTGGCTGAAACGATTGCAACTATTTCTGATGGTAGTCTAACTTCTCCTTTTTCTTTGTCAAAAAATTTAATTTTAAAATTTTTTTCTAGTTTTTCCCATCCATCTTCTTCTGTAAATTCAGGAAAAAACATTTTCCATAAAGGTTCTTTTGGGTCATTCCTTTTTTCAAATAAGTATCTTGCAACTATTAAATAGGCTATATCTTCATAAGTTATTGCTCCTTCAACAAACCTAATTTTTGTTACTTCTTTAAAGAATTCCCACGCATGTAAGGGAAGATTATTTTTTATTTCTTCTTCTATTTCTCTTTCAAGAATTTCAACCGCTTCATCTTTACTTTTACCTTCATTGATCAATTGCTGAATTCTTTTTTCCATTTCTCTCGCATACTTTTCTCTTATAGCATTTATTACATGATTCTTTACATCCTCTACATTCCTAAAACCTAAAGCGCTTTCTCTCGCTATCAAAATATATAACAAATCAGAATTTTCAATCCATTTTTTTAATTTTTCCTCTTTTTCAATAAAACTAATCCAGTTTGTATTTCCATAAATATCTACTGTCAACTGTCCCGCATACCTAAATCTTTCTACAATCATTGCTATTGTTGGTAAGTTCGATGCATGGAAAAGCAAATATTTTGGAACATATTCTCCTAAATTCTCTTCGACAAAAAACTTGTAGAAAATAGAATCTAAATATTGATGGAGCCTTCTATGGCTATGGTTCCAAACAACTTCCAAAGCGCTTTCTAGAGCCATCATTTCTCCAATTTCTCCATGTATTCCCCAATCTATTTGCAAAGTGGTTATCATTCTCTTTATATTTTTCACAACTTCGGGCTCTTGAAATTCCGCAATACTTTCAAAATCAAGCTGAACAAAATTTACTCCATAAGTTGCTGTTGAGCCAATTTTCCTAGCTAATCCTAAAAGCTCTTCACTTCTTGCGATTCTCCACCATCCACTTGAAACTCCAATTTTGTAACTCATACTAACACTTCTACTTTAGCTCCTGGAACTTGAAAAGCTGAATTAAGATAGCTTTTTAATTGGGCAAAAAATTGTCCACTAACTTTAAAATAGTATTTTGCAATCCTATAAGTTACATTAAATTCATATGGGCCTTTAGCTCTGAAAAACATCAAATCTATTCCGAAATAGTCTAAAAACTTTTTAAAAATATTAGGAATTTCTTTCTTTTCTTCCTTCTTTTTTTCACCCGATATTTTACCTTTTCCATAAACATAAGAAAACTCTTCTTTTAACATTTCTTCCACGCTTTTTATTTTTCCGGCGTCAATTCCAACTTCTCCCATTAGACTGTTAATATAATTTTCTAAGGATTTTTCCTTTGCTATAACTTCTAAAATATGTCCTATTATAATATTTTGTGTTTTGACATAAGTTCTAAGATTCTCTATCGTTAAATCTTCTATTTGTGTTCCGTTAGGTAAAACTAAAACAGTTCTTTGCATTGGAATTTCTGCAAAAATAAAATAAGGACTGAAAGGCCAAGAAACGCTAACACCAGCTTGTGAAGATGCCTTATATCTATCTAACAATCTTTTTCTCGCTTCAAACAAATCCAAGGCTGTAATTTTTACGTTATATTCTTTTTCTATCTGGGGAATAATTACTCTAACAATTCTATCTATTGAAGGCTCAATCGGTAAAGCATCTACCATTCTATCGTTTCCAATTTTTCCATTAGCAACTAATTCTTCAATTTCTTCTTCAGTAAAACCTGCTTTATATGCAGGAATTTTATCAAATGTTTCTCTTGAAATCTTCCATTTTTCTTCTGGAGCAAACGGTTTCCAAGCCCAAATCGTCATAGAATCTATAGAAAAGGCCTGAGCTTCTGGCCTAAAAAATAACCTTGTCATAACTGCTCTTCCTCCGGGAGAAGAAAGCATATCGTTAATCATTTTATATCTTGCAATAGTTGGCTTAAGCATCTCTTTATACTCTCTTACCGATTTTTCTCTTGCTATAGCAAGCTCTTTCAATCTTTTGTATCTATCTATAACAGTCTCTTCAAACATTTTTTTCCATTGAAGGAATAGTTTATTTTTGGTTGCAAGAACAACTTTTTCTGCGAAAGAAACATCAAGCTTTATGTCTTCTGGTCTGGTTTCTTCGTTTAGCTTCATAAAGTCAGAAATTATTGTTGGCCATCTTGAAACAATAGAGCGTAAGGCTATTGGTGTATTAGGCAAGTCTGTATGAACATCAACTTGGTCTATAAATATTGACCTTAAAGTTTGAATTGCCGCAATTCTATCTTTTTCAATATCTGCTCTTTTCTTTTCATCTTTTTCCTTTTTAAGCTTTTCTTCCGCCTCTTTAATTTTATTAAAAATTTCTACATATTGTCTATATTTTCTTAGGTCATGCAAAACTAGTTCCAAATCTGCATAAGCTTGAGAAATGCTGGCTAAGCCAGTTTTTATTTGTTGCGCCAGTCTTTCTTTTTCACCCAAAACCAAATCATAATAGCCTTTGTTAATCTGAGAAACAAAAATACTTTCTTTTATTTTAACTCTTTCAAACCCCCATTTTCCAAGCTGGAACATTAGCCCATAATATACACCAGTACAACCACCTAAGCTAGAAGTATAACTTAGAAGTTCATCCTGATCGAAAGGATTTGAATTTATGCCTTCTCCAGGAAGCATTTTTAATTTTCCTACAGGAGGATAAGTTGGATATTCTACCATATTTTCTTTTTGCTTCCTAATAAAAGAATTTTTAACTTAGCAAAAAATATAATCCAATTCCTATTAAAATAATTCCTATTAATGCTACACTTTTCGACATTTCTTCAGGTTGATATTTGTCTAAAAATGGAAAGAAAATTACTAGCCAAAGTCCTGTTAATAAAAAACCAAAACCTAAAATTTTGTTGGACACATTATCACCTTAAATAAAAAGCCAATGTTAGAAAAATAAAAGCTAAAAAGAAAGCAAGTTGAAATCCCTTGAATTTTGTGGAGAAGCCAGCAATAAAAAGAAATATTAAGCCTAGGGTTAAAAATGAGGAAAAAATTATTGCCTTCATAAGCTTTTTTTATTCTCTTAAAAATAAATATATGCCAATATTCGCTAGAACTAAGCTAATAATTCATGAAGACTGTTTAGAAGTTCCAGGAACACCACTTCCCGGCAAGAAATTTCTAACTTTAGAATATAATGGTCCTAACCCACAAGCTGCATACTACCAAGCAAAGAAAATATTGTCTCAAGTTACAAAAATTCCTGAGAATGAAATTGTAGAAAGAGATTTTAGTTGGGATAAAAGCAATGAGGAAGAAAAATTTAGCGTTTCTTTTGATGTTATTAAAGATTTAGATAGATTTAGCTTTATGCAAATAACAGTTTCTATGAAAGGAAAGGTAAAGCCAAGTAAAGAGTTTGGTAAAGAGGGTAGCTTAACAATAAATATAGATGGAATTTTAAGAACAGAATACCCTCAAGATACCCTTTGGCAAAGAAGTTTAATTTACGAAATTTTTAGAACATTTTACCATAAGTTTATTTATGAAGAAACAAGAAAAAAGTATAAACAGCAATGTGTTGATTTGATAAACCAAATTTATCTAAACATAAAGGAATTCTTAAACGTTTTACCAAAGAGGTAGTTTCATGCCAAGTTGGATAATTGAAGATGATTGTTTAGCTCCTGGAAAGCAAATAAAAATCGAATATGTCGGAAAAAATCCATTTTCAGCTTATCAATCATCATTTGGAATTTTTAGAAAAATTTTAGAAATAGATCCAGCTGATTATTGGGAAAAAGATTTTAGATGGGATATTAGCGATGACCCGAGAGGTTTTTATGTCAGAATGGTAATTGAGAAAAAAATGGATGCAAGAAGTTCAATATATTTTGAAATTGTGATGCAGGGTAAGCAGCCTAAAGATTTAGAAAAACCCGGCAATCTAACAATTTTAATAAGTGCCAAATTGAGGACAGAGTATAAGTTGAATACACCTTTTCAGCAAACTTCTTTTTATAAAGGTTTGCTTTGGCTTTACAATTTCTTTTTCTATTTTAAAGTGAGAAGAGGTTATATAAAAATTTGTAACGATTGGATTTTTAGGGTAAGAGATGCCTACAAAGAGCTTTTAAAGATAGGATAGTAAAGAAATTATGTTTGGGATAAAAAATCCTTTTAAGAAAGAAAAGAAAGTTGAATTACCTAAAGAAATAGAAAACCCTCTAACTCAAATTCCTGAAGCACAAAAAACCGAAACAAAAGAAGAAAAAAAGCCAGAATTAGAAGTTTTAATTGCTAAAATAGATGCTTTGAAATTTCAGTATGAAGCTTTAAACGAAAAAATAAGCAATATAGAGAAAATGTTGAAAGAAATTTATGAAATGGCTAAGAGTTCTTAAGCATTTAAATACTGAATTGAAAAATATTTATGCCGCTTAACATTGAAAACTTAAAAAAACTTCTGGTAAATCCAGAAGAAGCTCTTTTGAACGCAGCAAAAAAGAAGAACATAAATGAAGCGTTAGTTATACTAGTGCTAAACTCTATTTTAATTTCAGTAGCTCTAGGAATTTCATTGAAAAATTATTCTTTAATTCCAGGAGTTTTAGTGGCTGGAATAATTGGAGTTTTATTCTCAGCATTTCTTTTACAAGTAGCATTTAGCTTAATTGGTGGAAAAGGGAAATATGTAGATGCTTTAATTTCATTAACATATCCTTTCTTTGGATTCTCAGTAAGCTTCTTAATAGTTTCTTTAATTTCTTTATACTCATCCTATGCTTCTATAATAGCTGGAGTAATACTGTTCCTCGTGTATTGGATAGTAAGCCTAGTAGGAATGGTTAGAGTTTTAAAAGAAAGCTACAAATTAGATATAATAACAGTTTGGATAACAGTTTCATTAGTAATGTTGGCAGCAGCGCTAACAATATATACTATTGCCATTCTTGCTTTACCAGGAAGTTTCTTAACTTCTTTCCCTCTCTATCCTTACAGATAAACCCATTTTTTCTTTTTTATTTTTTAATTCAATTTCTTCAATGATAGAAATTGGTTTAGTTGGAAAACCAAATGCTGGAAAATCTTCTTTTCTAAAAGCTGCAACTTTAGCTGATGTTAAAATTTCTCCTATACCTTTTACGACTTTAAAGCCAAACATAGCTAATGCTTATGTTTCCACCTCTTGTGTTTGCAAAGAGTTTAAGGTTAAATGCAACCCAAGATATGGAGCTTGCATAAATGGAATAAGATTTATTCCAATTGGATTGTGGGACTTACCAGGAATAGTTCCTGAAGCTCATAAAGGAAGAGGATTAGGTTTGCAATTTTTGGATGAAATAAGAAAAGCAGAAGCTTTGATTCATGTAGTTGATTTTTCCGGATTAACAAATGAAGAAGGAAAGGCAACTGAAAATTATGATCCAGAAAATGATATAAAGTTTGTGGAAAATGAGATAAATCTTTGGTTCAAAGAAGTTATTGAAAGAGCTTTGGAGAAATACAAAAGAAATTTAAAAAATTTAACAAGAGAAGAATTAATCGAAATTTTATCAAAACAATTGAGCGGATTGGAAGTTAAGAGAGAACACATTTTAAAAACTTTTGAGCTCGAAAATTTGGAAAATTTAGAAAATTTTGCTAGAATCTTGAGAGAAATTTCTAAGCCAATTGTTATTGCTGCAAATAAGATTGATTTGGAGTCTTCTCAAAAAAATTTTGAGAGGCTAAAAGGAAAATATAAAAATATTATACCGACTAGTGCTGAAGCTGAAATTGCTTTAAGAAAGGCTAATGAAAAAGGCTTAATAGAATATTTCCCTGGGGAAAAAAACTTTGTTATTAAAGGAAAGTTAGATGAAAAACAAAGAAATGCATTGGAATTTATAAGAAAAAATGTTCTCGAGAAGTTTGGGTCAACAGGAATTCAAAATAGTTTAAATTACACAGTTTTTAATGTTTTGAAATACATAACTGTTTTTCCAGTAGCTGATGCAAATAAGCTAACAGATAGTAAAGGAAATGTTTTGCCAGATGCTTTTTTAGTTAAAGAAGGAACTACTGTAAAAGAACTTGCTTATTTAATTCATACAGATATAGGAGAAAAGTTTATTTGTGGAGTAGATGCAAGAAGCAAAAAAAGATTAGCTGCCGACTATATACTAAAAGATAAAGATGTTGTTGAAATAATTTACAGAAAATAGTTTTTATTTTAGGCTAGATATTTGAACAAATTTAGGTTTGTTAATTTCAACAAAACATTTCATCAAATAAAGAGAAATTATTTGAAGGATAATCGAAAAAATTAAAGTTTGGAATGCATACTTTTCCATAAAATCTACGATAAAGCTTGGAAAAATTATCGAAATTATACCATATCCAACAGTAATTGTGCATGCTGAAGACCCAACACCACAAAATTGTAATGAAGTTAAACCAATTATTGAAGCAATTAGTCCAACCAAAGATTTTTGATATTTTCTAGCTATAATAATTCTTTCCTTTATATTTCTGACTATACATGTCATTGTTAAAGCGAATAGAATCATGTATACAACAGAAATCGGAAGGTATATTCCGTTAAATACGGATTTGGGAATTAAAAAGTATGAAATTAAGAACAAAGTGATAAAAACAATTTTACAGTAATGACTTTCAAAAATTTTTATAATATAGGTATTTCGTAGTTTTGAAATTTCAAAGTTCATGATAATAAATTTTAAGGTTTTATTTAAATCTTTGCTAAAATAGGAAGATTTTTTAAATGGGCCTGGCGGGATTCGAACCCGCGACCAACGGGTCTCTTCATTATTCAGAGCTTTTTTGCCTGGTTGGCTTAAAAGCCTCAGCAGCTTCAAAAAGCTTCCGCTGCTCTACCAGGCTGAGCTACAGGCCCTCTTCTTAATTTTTGAAAATTGTGAATAAAAATTTTCAGTAAAGAATTTAAGATTTTTGATAAGATTATGAAGGTTCTTTTCAATATTTCAATCAAGTTGGCGGAATTTTAAAATACTTAAAGAAATTAAACGAGTATATTAGTGAAACCTACAAAATTAAAGTAGAACTGGTAATCTCTTTAGCACATGAAATGCCTCTTCACTCATATTCTATTGACAACACTCTCTTTTTTAAATCATTCATCAAAGTTATTGATGGTGAAATTTTTAAAGAGATACTAAAGAATTGGGGAGTAAAAACAGAGCTTTACCAAAAAGAAATAGAAAATGCTTGGAATGATTTTTTTGAGCGCTATTTTAAGTAAATTCAATCTAATAGACTTTCGTAAAGAAAGAAATAGTAAAAATTAGAGCTTTGTTGTTAGACTATCTTTTGATCATTTAAAGCTATGCTGGAGATGCGTAAACTATTGTATCTCCTCTTATTAGCATTGTTCCCATTTTTACTTTCGTCTCTCCATTCTTTCTAATTTCTGCATCATCTAACCAAAGGTTTAAATGCAAGTCTAAAGCTCTTAAAACTCCTGTTACTTCTTCACCATTCTTTAATTTTACTAGCACTCTCTTTCCTTTTGCTTTATCTAAAGCATCTATTGGTCTTTCTGCCATATACTCTTCATTATAAACTAAGAATTTAAAAGCTTTTAACATTCAAGCAAATTGGAAAATTTTTTAAGCTTTTTATAAGTTTTTTCAAGAGGTTCTGGCATAACTTTTGTTGAATCAAAAATTTCCATAAAACCAGCATCGCTTCCAAATCTTGGGACAATATGAATATGTAAATGTTTTATGCTAGCACTAGCAACTTTCCCAATATTAATCCCAATATTAAATCCTTTTGGGTTTAAAGCTTTTTTAAGAAGAATTATGCATTTTTTCAAAGTTTTTAAAATTTCTACCATTTCTTCATCTTTCAATTCTTCTAAATTTTTAACATGTCTCTTAGGAAAAATCATTAAGTGTCCTGTATTATAAGGAAATTTATTCATGATAACAAAAACATTTCCTCTCTTCAAAACAAAAGCTTTTTCCTCCCCCTTTGCTATTTTACAAAATGGGCAACTTCTTTCTTTCTTCCTCTTTATCCATTTCATTCTATCGCTCCACAAATAGCTTAAATACATTTTTTATTTTTAACAAGCAAACTAAAAAATTTTAAACAGTAAAATATCTTTTCAATTCGTCAGAAATTTCTAAAAATTTTAGATGCAAACAACAATCAATATAAGCCCAGCTTATAACGACTGCTTCAAAAGCTCTTAAAAAATCTTTATTTTCAAGAAAGTATTTCGCATCTAAGAAGTAAGACAAAGCCAAATTGTAGATTTCAGTTGCCTTTTCATCTATAAGCTTTAAATTTTTGAAAACTTCTTCCATTTTTTCAATCTCTTTTTTTGCCAGATTTTCTATTTCTTCCATTAAAAAAATTCCATTGCTTTTTTAAATCAGAAAGAAAAACAAATTAATGCAAGAATTGTTAATAAAAATTGTCATAGCCTTAGCTTTAGGCGCTTTGGTTGGAATAGAGAGAGAGAAAAGACTTGGAGGAAAAGTTTTTGCTGGTTTTAGAACTTTTATGCTAGTTTGTCTATTTGGTTTGCTTTCTTCCTATCTTTCTTCCTATTTTCCTTTTGTTCTTCCATTTTCTCTTCTCGGAATTCTAACTTTGGCTTCTCTCAATTTTTACAGGAAGGTGAATTATAAAAGGCAAAGAGGTATTACAACAGAGCTCGCATTTTTTATAACATTTTTCATCGGAACAATTCTTTATTTCGAGAATTATCCTTACATTTTGTCAATAGCTTTAACTCTTTTATTGACGTTAATTTTGGTTTTAAAAGAAAGCTTGCATGAATTTGCTCACAAAATAACAGTTAAAGAAATAGAAGATTTCATAATTTTTGGTTTAGTAGCTTTTGTCATTTATCCCATCTTACCATCAACACCTTTAGATCCTTTCAAAATTTTGGATTTGCGCTTCATTTGGAAAGCTCTGATTTTTATTTTCGGCCTAAGCTTTCTAGTTTATTCAATTTTCAGAATTTTAAAACAAAGAGGATTGTTAATTAGTGGAATTTTAGGTGGTTTAATAAACTCTATTTACATGAGCAACTTTTTCTCTTCCAATTTTTCAAAATATGAGTATTCAAAAAGCGGAATAATTGCATCAGTTTCTTCTATGTTGTTAAGATGCTTTATTTTAGTTTCCACAATTTATCCATCTTTTTATAAAGAAGTTATCTTTTTACCTTTAACAGCATTTTCTGGCTATTTAATTTCCTATCTTTTGAAAAAAGAAAATAAAGAAAAAATTAAAATAATATTAACTTCGCCAATTTCATTTAAATTTACATTTTTATATGTTATTTTCTTTTCAGCTTTGTTCTTCATAGCAAACTTCCTTTTCAAAACTTTTGGAAGCAATATTTTGTTTTTAATGACGGGAATCATAGGTTTAATAGATGTAAGCACAATGAGCGTAACTTTGCCTTTATTGGTAAAAGATGAAGCTTTAAAAGTTTCTTTGCTAATTTTAACATCTTTGAACATTGTTGGAAACTCTCTTTTTGTTTTAAAAAACAGCAAAAAACTTTTCTTTAAGGTTATAAGATATTTAGCAATTTTAATACTTTTGAACTTTTTCTTTTTCTTGCTTTTTTAAATTTTAAAACAAAAAATAAAAATGAAAGATAGTAAATTGCTGAAAGAATGGCTATCTGCTGGCTTTAAAATTTCTGATTTTGAATTTTTCACAAATAGAGAAAATGTGGTGATAGGAAAGTTGCCTGGAGAAAAAGCTAAAGTTGAATATATTTGTCCTTATTGTGGCTTTTACGAAATTAAAGAGATTGAGTTAGAAAGATTGTCTTCAGACCCAACAAAATTCAAGAGACCTAAATTTAAATGCAGCAAGTGCGGAAAAACAATTCTTGTTGAAAGCTTGAAAAAATAGTTTATATTATATTGTGCATTGTCTTTAATTCTCTTTCAAACTCTTTTAATTCAATCGGAATTTTCAAACTTATTTTATCAGTTAAGCTAAGATTGCTTTCTTTTTTCTTCTTCCAAACAAAAGAATTGAACTCTATTAAAGCTTTTGTATATTTAGAATAGTCTGTAGCCATAATTTCGTCTTCAAATTTTTCTAAGTGTATGCTCTTGTTTGAATAAAGAGAAAGCCAAATGTAATCAGTAACAAATGGAATTATTGGTGCTAAAAGTTTTAAGGAAATTTTCAAAACTTTATGCAAAGTATACCAGGCAGCTTTTTGTTCCTCTTCGCTAAATTGCTCACCATAAGCCCTTTTCTTAACCATTTCTATGTAATGAGAAGCAAAAATATTCCAAAGAAATTCTCTCATTTCATTAGCTGGAATGAAAAAGTTGAAGCTTTTATAACCTTCTATACACTTTTGATAAGTATTTCTTAATTCGCTTAAAATCCATCTATCGCTAGCTAACAATTTGCTTTCATCAAAATTTTCAATTATTGGAAATTGAGAGACATATCTTGCAACATTCCAAAGTTTTGTTATGAATTTGCTTGCATTTTCTATTCTTTTTTCGCTTGCTCTAAAATCAAAGCCAACGCTTGCTTCGCTTGCTGCCCAAAATCTAAAAGCATCTGCACCATATTTTTCTATTAAAGGTAAAGGATCTATAACATTACCTTTACTTTTGCTCATTTTTTCTCCTTTTTCGTCAACACAATAACCAGTAATCCACGCTTTTTCAAAAGCCATTTTTTCAGTCAATTGGAAAATTCTAAGCAAAGAATAGTAAAGCCAAGTTCTAACAATATCTTTACCCTGAGGCCTAACTGTAACTGGAAATACTTTTTTGAAAAATTCCTCATCTTTCAAATATTTTGCAATGTATAAAGCGCTTATGCTAGAATCAAACCAAGTATCAAAGGTTCTTTCCTCTCCAATAAATTCTGTAGAGCCACATTCGCATTTTTCAAAAGGAGCTTTTTCTTTCCATGGCCTATAATATTTTCCAGGTTTTGGAACATGAGGCTTTCCACATTTTTTACAATACCAAATCGGAATTTCTGTAGCATAATATCTTCTTCTTGAAATTGGCCAATCTTTTGTTATACTATTAATCCAGTTTATTAGCAATTGTCTATGGAATTCAGGAATAAATTCTAATTCTTTAGCAATCTTTAACATCTCTTCTTTAAAAGGCAATTGTTTCAAATAAATTTCTTGCATTGGAATAATTTCTATAGGATTTTTGCTTCTTTCACATGTTGGAGTTCTATGCATTATATTTTCAATTTTAACTATTAAGCCAAGATTTTTCAAATCTTCAATTATTTTTTCTCTTGCTTCTTCAACTTTTAAACCAGCATATTTTCCAGCATTTTCAGTTAATTTTCCTTCTAAATCAATAGCAATTATTTCCTTAAGGTTTAATTCTCTAAAAAGCATGACATCGTTATAATCTCCATAGCTACAAACCATTTCTATTCCAGAACCAAAATCCATTTTAACTATTGGATGAGCTAAAATTGGAACTTCTCTTTCATAAATTGGAACTATTGCTTTTTTCCCAATTAAATGCTTATATCTCTCATCTTCAGGATTAATTAAGATTGCTTGACATGAGCACAAAAGTTCTGGTCTAGTTGTTGCAACAACAAATTCTTCATTTTCAGTTGTTTTAAACTTTATATAAACAAGCTTTGTTGGCAATTCTTCATAAACAACTTCTGCATCAGCAATTGTTGTTTTACAAACTGGGCAATAATTATTTGGCCTAGTATCAAAATAAATTAAACCTCTATTCCAAAGTTCTATAAAAGTTGCTTGAGTTAAAGCTCTATAATCTTCGCTATCAGTTTGATAATAATTTTCAAAATCTCCGCTAATTCCAAGCATTTTCAGGATTTGAATCATTTCTTCTTCTAACTCATCTAAAGCTTGCTTGCAATATTTTAAAAACTCTTCTCTAGGCATTTTATGCAAATTTATGTTAAACCTTTTTTCTGCGTATCTTTCTACTGCAATTCCATTCCTATCCATCCCTATTGGAAAGTAAACATTAAAGCCAAGCATTCTTGCAGCTCTAGCAATCATATCTATTTCTGAGTAATGAGCGGCAGCTCCTACATGCCAAGGTTTGCCAGAAGGATAGGGAGGTGGAGTATCTATAGAGAAAATTTTACTGCCTTTTTCATCAAACTTGTAAATCTTATTTTTGCCCCAGAATTCCCAAATTTCTTTTTCTTTATATATTTCCCACCTACTTGCCTTTAATTTTGGTTCAAATTGCATAAAATTGTTAGAAATATCACTATTAAAATTTTTAGAATTAGAATACCCGATGCTCACCTTCCATTTTAAAATTTTTGATTCAGACTTTTTAAATTTTAGCATGAATAAAAGTTGTATATTTTGTAAAATTGTTAAAGATGAATTACCTTCTTATAAAGTTTATGAAGATGAAAGTCAATTAGCTTTTTTAGATATTTTATTCACAAACAAATTAGCAAGGTCCTTTAACATTTTTCTTTTTTGAATCAAATCAAATTATGGAGCTGCAAGAAGCAATAGAAAAAATGAAAAAAATTAAAGCAAAAAGAATTTTTGTCCAACTGCCAGAAGGTCTAAAAACGAAATCTTTAGAAATTTCAGACGTTTTAGAAAAAAATCAATTAGAACCAATAATTTCTTTAGAAACAACTTTTGGTGCTTGCGATTTAAGGGATGAAGAAGCTTTAAGATTAAAATGCGATGCAATTTTACATTTTGGTCACAACTCTTTTGGCTTCGATTATCTAAAGAGTAAAAAACCAATCTTTTATGTTGAGCTTTTTGTTGACAAAGAAATTAAAAATTTTGAAAATGAAATTGAAAAAATTGAA
>JBMFIJ010000013.1:0-11632 GCA_049976365.1 Candidatus Aenigmatarchaeota archaeon
GGAAATAGAGAAGCAAATGAAATTGTTTTGAAAGGGATA
The DNA here is from genome assembly GCA_049976365.1 of Candidatus Aenigmatarchaeota archaeon. Taxonomy (GTDB): domain Archaea; phylum Aenigmatarchaeota; class Aenigmatarchaeia; order CG10238-14; family SpSt-28; genus SpSt-28. The sequence continues at coordinate 40 of JBMFIJ010000013.1, forward strand.
AAAAGGCTCGAGTATAGAGGTTATGACAGCGTGGGAATGGCTTTTTTAAAAAATAACAGTATTGTAATAAAAAAAGATGTTGGAAAAATTGATGACGTTCATCGAAAACTAAATTTCTTAGAACCAAAAAGTAATATAGGAGTGAGGCACAGTCGATGGTCAACGCATGGGCCAGCAACAAGAGAAAATGCCCACCCGCATACAGATTGTAAAGGAAAAATTGCTATTGTTCATAACGGAATAATAGAAAACTATCAAGAAATAAAAGAATTTTTAGAATCTAAAGGTCATGTTTTCAAAAGCCAAACTGATAGCGAGGTAATTTCTCATTTGATTGAAGAATTTTCCAAAAGTTTAAGTTTTGAGGATGCTTGCAAAAAAGCTTTTTCTCTTTTGAAAGGAAGTTTTGCAATTTTAGCAATTAATAATGAAGAAGAAAAAATTGTTGGAATAAGAAAAGACTCTCCTTTGGTTGTTGGAATAAATGAAAATGAGTGTTTTGCAGCTAGCGACATCTATGCTTTGCTACCTTTTACAAAAAATTTTATTTTTCTACAAAATTATGATTTTGTTGTTTTGGAAAAAGGTATTGTTAAAATAGAAAATTTGAAAGAAGGGAAAGTAGAAAGACCTTTGGAAAGAATAGAAATTGATTACACAGAAGAAGATAAAAAAGATTTTCATCATTTTATGATAAAAGAGATTTTGGAAGAAGGAGACGTTTTTGAAAGGGCTTTCAATCAAGATGTTTCTAAACTTGTCAAATATCTTAAATCATACAATAAAATTTTCTTTGTAGCTGCCGGTACATCTTATCATGCCTCTTTAGCTTTCCACAAGCTTCTTTCAAAATTAAACATTTTTTCCTTACCAATAGTCGCGAGCGAGTTTCCATATTATGAAAGTTTGATAGATGAAAATTCTTTGATAATTGCTATTTCTCAATCTGGAGAAACTGCAGATGTTTTGAATGCTGTAAGAAAAGCAAAAGAAAAGAAAGCAAAAATATTTTCTATTTTGAATGTTTATGGTTCAAGCCTAATGAGAGAAAGCGATGATTATATTTTGATGAATGCTGGTTTTGAAATTGGAGTAGCTGCAACTAAAACTTATATTGCTCAATTGGCAATAGCTTTGAAAGTTTATTCAGTTTTAGCAAAGAAGGAATTCAAAGTAGAAGAAATAAAATCAAAAATTTACGATTTGTTATCTAGAAGCAGAAGAGAACATATTGAAAAAATTGCAGAATTTTTAAAGGATAAACAGCATATCTTTTTAATTGGTAAAGATTTAAACTATGTAACTGCTTTAGAGGCTGCTTTAAAAATAAAGGAAATTTCTTACATTCATGCTGAAGCATTTCCTGGAGGAGAATTAAAGCATGGAACTTTAGCTTTAATTGAAAATGGAACTCCTTGCATAGTTTTTGTTGATGATAAAAAGGAAATTTTGCCAAACGCTGAAGAAATGAAAGCAAGAAATGGCTTTATAATTGGAATTTCACCAGAAAACGAAAAAATTTTTGATTATTGGGTTAAAGTTCCAAGCGATGGAGAAGCTTCTCTAATTTATCAAATAATTCCCATGCAACTTTTAGCTTACATTTTAGCAGTTAAAAGAGGTTTAGATCCTGATAAGCCAAGAAATTTGGCTAAATCAGTTACAGTATTATGAGGAGGTGAAAAAAATGATTAGAGAAAAAATTGTTAAAACGGAAGGAATAAAAATTTCTTTTGAAGAAAATGGAAAAGAAGTTGGAAGATGCTTCATTTATTTGATTAAAAATGATTTGCATGAAGAACCTTATGCTTTACTTGAGGATGTTTTTGTTGATGAAAATTTTAGAGGAAGAGGAATCGGAACAGAACTAGTTAAGAAGGCTATTGAAAAGGCAAAAAGTTTAGGATGCTATAAAATAATTGCAACAAGCAGGTTTGAAAGAGAAAATATTCATTCTTGGTACGAAAAATTAGGTTTTAAAAAATTTGGTTTTGAATTCAGAATGGATTTGAAGTGATAATATGCAAGCAGTAATTCTTGCTGCGGGAGAAGGAGTAAGGTTAAGACCTTATACAAATTTAATTCCTAAGCCTTTAATGACAGTTAAAGGGATTCCTTTAATTACTAGTCATATAGATAAACTAAATACCATTGGCATTCCTAATGAAAAAATTATTATTGTTGTTTCATATTTGAAGGAAGAAATTATTGGCTTTCTAAGAAGGTTTCATAAAGGGGTAAAAATTGTTGAGCAAAAAGAGAAGAAAGGAACCGCAGCAGCTTTAGAATATGCTAAAGATTTGATTGATGAAGATTTTATTGTTGTTTATGGTGATACTTTTTTTGAAGATGATTTGAAAGATTTTGTAAAAGAAGAAAATGCAATAGCTGTTTATGAGGTTGAAGATGTTTCAAGATTTGGAAAAATTGTAGAAGAAAAAGGATTTCTAAAAGAAATAAAAGAAAAAAGCGAAACTGGAAAAGGATTAATTTTTACAGGATTGCTAAAAACAAAAAAAGATTTTCTAAATATTTTAAATAAAGTAAAGCCAAATGAGAAAAATAATGAATATTATTTAACTGATGCAATCTTGATTTACAACAAAATTAATCCTTTCAGGATTTACAGATTAAAAGGAAAATGGTTTGATATTGGAAAAGAAGAAAGTTTGTTAGAAGCTAGAAAAGTTTTTTAATTGAAATATCAATTTAAAGTAAATGATTGATGTTCATTGTCATTTGGAGCATGAAAGTTTTAAAGTAAATGTTTTAAATCTTTTAGAAATTTGGAAAAAAGATTTGAAAGCTTTAATAACTTGTGCGGCTCATCCTAAGGATTTTAATTATACTTTAGAAATTGTAAAAAAATTTAGGAATTTTGTTTATGCTAGTTTTTCCATACATCCAGAATATATAGAAGAAATTGATGAAGAAAAGTTAGAAAATTTTGAAAATTTTGTTAAAGAAAATAGAGATTTTATTGTTTCAATAGGAGAAATAGGACTGGATTATTTTTGGATTAAGGATGAAAATTTAAGAAAAAAGCAGAGAGAGGTTTTTGAAAGAATGATTGAAATTGCTAAAAAATTTGATAAGCCTATAACAGTTCATATAAGAGATGCATATGAAGATGCTTTTTATATTTTGGAAAGAACCAATTATCAAAAAGTTCATTTGCATATGTTTGGGGGAGACAAATTTATTGATAAGGTAATTTCTAATCAATGGAAAATTTCTGTTGGGCCAATTTTATTGAGAAGCAAAAAACATAAAAGAATTGTTAAGGCTTTGCCGCTAGAAAGAATAATGTTAGAAACTGATTCTCCTTACATTAAAATTGATAATAGAGAAAGTAATCCTTTAGATGTAAAATTTGTTGCACAAAAAATTGCAGAAATTAAAAAAGTAAGTTTGGAAGAAGTTGAAAGAATAACTGATGAAAATGCTATAAAATTTTTTAACTTAAGTCTTTAATTGAACCTAAGCTTATTCCATTTAACAAAAAAACTTCTGAATTTTCTGGATCTATTATTCTTTGGAATATTCCTGTAAGCTCTTTATTTTTATTGATTATAAAATTGCCAGCAAAATCGTTGAAAGAAGGAAGAACTATAATTTCTTTAACATTTCCTTTTTTTATTTTTGGTTTTGATTTTATTATAACTTTCTTTATTTCTTTAACATTTTTTTCTCTAATTTCAACTGCAGCTTGCAAATGACCAACAATAAAGTATTTGCAATTCCATAAATGGGAAAAAGGCCAAGCATGGCCATGAAAAAAAGCAAACTCATTAATTTTGAATCCTCTTGAACTAAAAATTTTAACATTTTCTAAAATATCTTCTAATCTATCATCGTGATTCCCTTTAGCAACAATAACTTTAAAGTCTTTTGTAAGTTCTTCAAAAAATTCTTTCAAATTTTTTAACTCGCTCAAAGAAATTCCAGGAACCTTATGTTTAACATCTCCTATTATAATTAATCTTTTTGCTTTTGTTTCCTCTTTAGCCTCTCTTAAAATTCTCAGGAATTTTTCTTTTTGGTTTGGCAAATTTATTCCCTTTTTTCTAAGCTCATTTTCAATACCAAAATGTAAGTCAGTAATTGCAAGGGAATTAATTTTTCTTATAAAAAGTATTGGTCTGTCTTTTAAAACTAACATTATAGTTTTTCCATTTCTTCTTTAATAATTTCCCAATCGGCTTTTGCTAAATTCATTAAATTAGGATTTCTTAATATTGCAGCAGGATGATAAGTTGCTACTATTTTTGTTTTAATATACAAGTTTGAAATTGAAAAAACTTTTCCATGCTGTTTATTCATGCTTTCAAACCTCAATCCAAATTTCTTAAAAATATAGCTAGCTGAAATGTTTCCAAGACAAACAATAAGTTTTGGCTTAATAATTTCTATTTGTCTGTCTAAATATAAAGAGGCACAAATTTTTATTTCATTTTCTTCTGGCTGCCTATTGTTTGGTGGTCTGCATTTTACCACGTTTGTAATAAAAACTTCTTCCCTCCTTTTACCAACACTTTTTAAAAATTCTTCTAACAATTTTCCTGCTCTCCCAACAAAAGGTCTTCCCTGCAAATCTTCATTAAAACCTGGAGCCTCTCCAATTAGCATTATTCCGCTTTTGAAATCCCCTTCTCCAGGAACTGCGTTTTTTCTACTTTTGTATAAAGGACATTTATTACAATTTTTTATTTCTTCAGAAATTTTTTTCAACTCTTCTTCATTCATAAAGAATTTTGCTTTTCTTTTTAAAATGGGTCCGCCCGGAATCGAACCGGGATCTCCACCGCGTCAGGGTGGCGTCCTAACCACTAGACTACGGACCCATTTATGATTTTTTAAATCGAGAATTAAAAACGTTAAGCATAAATCTTTTTCTCTTCAAGCTTAAAAATGAGAGCATTCAAAAATTTAGTAAAAAACATGTATGAAGATGTAAAAGTTACGTTAGCTTCTTATATTGAAGATAAAAAGAAACTAATAATATCTTCTACTTTAATTGGAGCATCTGCAGTCTTAAATTATTTGCATATAAACAATTGGGATAAGATTGCACATTTTACTAGAGGTTATATTGATAGTGATTTTTTCAATAATTTTCTCTATTATTATCCATACATCTCTTCTAAAAAGAAATATATTATAAGTGCTTCTATTCCAATTCTAGCTTCTATTGCTTGGGAGATTCTAGAGCTATATATCAAATGGGGAGTATTCGATCTGGATGATATTTTTGCCGAATGTGTGGGAATTGTTCCTTCACTTTTTTACAGCTATCTAATGGAAAATAGAAAGAGTAAGTAAAGAAGTAAACTATCTTTAAAATACTTAATCAAGTTTTCAAACATATTTATATGGGCCCGTAGCTCAGCTTGGATAGAGCGGCACCCTCCTAAGGTGACGGTCGCGGGTTCAAATCCCGCCGGGCCCGAAAATTTTTAATTTTTTGAGGGAAATTTGATAAAGGAAAATGGAAGAAAGATACGTTTTCAGGCAGCTCTTTGACCCACTTAATGAAACATTAATCTATGTTTTTATTAGTTCAAAAGTTAATCTTCAATTATATGAGAAGATAGTTGAGAAAAGTTCTAGGATTCCGAAAGAAGCTAAAGTTTATATTATTACAAATGAAATTGACCTTCCTTCAAACCTTTCTAATAAATTGAGAGAGGTAGGTATTATAATTGATGATTTAAAGTTTGCTAATAAAGAGGAGGCATTGGAAAAGTTTAGAAAATATTATGGTTTAAAACTAAAAACTAAATCTAATTTATGATTGAGTTAATCTTTACAATATTAATTTTTCTCATTTTAGGCTACTTTGTAATTAGAGGGGTTGGAAATATTTTGAAAGGTTTGCTGTTCTTGTTTTTGGCTTTCTTAATTTATTCTCTCATTTCATCCAATTTTCCTATTCAAACTAGCTATATTGGTAATTTTATAAAACCCTCTTTGGAAAAAATAAAAAGCGTTTTTCTTAAAGTTGAAATAATTTCTGTTTCAAAGTCCTCTAACGGAAACTTAATAATTGTAATAAAAAATGCTGGCTATCTTCCTATAGCAAACCCCTCAGTAAAAATTGATGGAAGAGAAGTTAAAGTTATCAATAATTTATCAATTCTCCTTCCAAAAAGTTTAGCAGCTTTAGAATTAGATTGGAAAGAAAGTTTTAAAATAATAGAAGTAGAAGCAAGCGGAGCTAAAGCTATCTATAGAGCTTCTTCCCTCTGAGCCAGCCACCAAAACTCTTCATTGGTTTAAAGCTTCACTTTAAAGTTTTGTTTAATAAAGAATAAACTTTAAGCAAAACATTTCTCTTGAAATACGGTTCTAACTCTTGAATTTTCTGAAAATTCTCTGCAAGTAAAACTTTTTTTATTAGATTTCTACAAGCATCTAAAACATCGTCAACACTTTTTTTATCAATGTTTGAATATCTTCCTTCTACCAAAGACATTATTTTATCCAGATTTCTTATTAAAACAAGCTTATAACCTTCTAAAAATTTTGATTGTTGCATGCTTGAATTTACTTCTCTTTTCATGTTCACTAAAAACTCTTCTAATTCTGGATTTCTTTCTCTTAAGACTATATGATCTCCAAAGCTTGACTGAAAAGTCTTAAAGTCAAAAAGGTCATCTGTTTGTATACAAAATGCTAATGGAGTTAATTCAGCTAAGGTTATCATAGCCATATAATATTTTTCTTTTATTAAAGCTTAAGTTTTCAAATTTAAGGAAAGTTTGAGATTTAAGGAAAGCATAAGGAAGCTAAAAAAGTTGTAAAATGTTTTGGAAGATATTGTAGCTATTTATGTTGAAAGAAAGGAAAAGGAATGAGAAAAGAAAAGATATCTTTGAATTTTTGATTCAATATAATAAAACCTTTAAAGATTTTACTGCTCTTTCTGGCGAATCATAAATTGGAATATTCATAATTTTTCTCTTTATCTCTTCAGCTTTATTTCCAGCCATACAAATCGAAAAAGGCTTTTTCAATTTTTCGAAAATTGTAAACAAGCTTTCGTCTAGCATAGGGGTTTGTATTAGTACTATAATCAAAAATAAATCAAATTCTTTGCTTTTGTCTAAAATTCTTAAAACATTTTCATATCTTTTTGAATCAGCATCAGCACTTATATCTATAGGATTTCTAATACTTGCATAATAGGGTAAGAATTTTTTCAATTTCTTTTTCAATTTATTGCTAGGTTCAGGCAATCTAAAACCAAGCTTGTAAGCATAATCAGAAGCTAAAACACCAAAACCGCCCGCATTAGTTACTATTGCAAGTCTATTTCCTTTTGCTCCTTTTTGCAAAGATAAAATTTTTATAAAATCTATTAATTCTTCAAAAGTTTTTGCTTCTATCACTTTAAACTGTTTAAAAATATTTGAATAAACTCTGTAATCTCCTGCTAAGCTTGATGTATGAGAAGAAGTTGCTCTTGCTCCAAAGCTTGTTTTTCCTCCTTTAAGCAAAACAATTTTCTTTTTCGCTTTTCTTAAAACTTCAACAAACTTCTTTCCGTTTTTTACACTTTCAATAAAACCTGCTATCACTTTTGTTTTTTTATCCTTCAAAAAATATTCCAATAAATCGCTTTCATTAATATCTAAGGCATTACCATAAGAAACTAGTTTTGAAACTCCAATATTTTCTTTAGACATTAAATCTAAAGTTAAAATTCCTATTGTTCCAGATTGTGTAAAGAAGGATACATTTCCTTCTTTAGGTTTTTTAACATCTTTTTCTAAGAAGAAAGTTGCGTCTAATCCAATTTCTGGATTGTAAATTCCTATTGTATTTGGTCCAATTATTCTTATGTTAAATTCCTTAGAAATTCTTTTTACTTCTTCTTCTAGTTTAATTCCCTCTTCACTTTTAGTTTCAGAAAAGCCTGAAGATATTATAACCACATTTTTAATTCCCTTTTTTCCACATTCTTCTAAAACTTTTGGAACAATTTTTGCGTTAACTGCAATTATTGCTAGGTCAATTTCATCTTCAATGCTCAAAACTGATGGATAAACTTTTTGGTCTAATATTGGTTCAGTATTGGGGTTTACTGCATAAACTTTTCCTTTGAATTTTTCTAAAAGATTTTTGAAAATTACAAAACCTATTTTTTTCTCTTCATGACTTGCTCCTATTACTGCAACGCTTTTAGGATAGAAAAATTTTTCCAACATTTAATCACCATAAAATTTCCAATCTACAACTCTAGCTTCTTTTTCATTCAGAAAAACTGGATTAAAATCTATTTCTTTTATGTTTTCATTTTCAAAAAGTTTTGCTGTTTTCAAAATCAATTTTTTTAAAGCTTCAAGGTTAAATTTTTTTCCTCTGTATCCTTTCAGTATCTTATATCCTTTAATTTGTTTTATCATGCTTTCAACATCTTTTTCTTTTATTGGCAAAACTCTTATTGAAATATCTTTAAAAATTTCAGCATAAATTCCGCCCAATCCAAAAAGTATAATTTTTCCAAAATTTTCATCATTCTTAGCTCCAATTATTAGTTCAATTCCATCTATCTTTTCTTGCAAAAGAAAAGCCTCTATTCTTGCATTTTTGTTAAAAGAAAAAACATTTTTAAGAATTTTTTCATAAGCTTCTCTTAACTCATTTTTTGTTTTTATATCAGTATAAATGCAGCCAATTTCTGTTTTGTGAATTATATCTGGGGAATATACCTTTAAAACTGAAGGTTTTCTCATTCTATCAAAAGCTTTTTCTAGATCTTTTAATTCTAAAGAATAGAAAGTCTTAACAATTGGTATTTTCCATTTTTTCAAAATTTTTAGGCTTTTTTCTAAAGTCAACATAAAATTATTTTGTTTTTATATAATTTCTTCTATTTTTTTAACTAGACTTTCAATCGGAATATACTCATTTATTGAAGCACCAGAAGCAACTTTATGACCACCGCCATTAAAATTTTTAGCAATTTTCAGTACATCTTGATTAGTTTGAGTTCTAAGTTCAATTTTTGTTATTAATGCTTGCTTTGAAATGTTTATTTTTCTGTAAATGACTGCAATAATATCGAAAGGAGCCTTTTCATGTTTTAAAAGTTTTTCATAAATAAAATAAACTGGAATACTCTTTGTGGTTTCAAAAATTGCAACCTTTTTATTTTTTATTTCAAAAATTCTTGTTTTCTCGTATATTTCACTTTCTAATGAGTTTAACCAATTCAAATGCTCTTCTATTATTTTAGCATATTCAACATTTTTCTCTAGTTCTTCTATGCTATGATATGCTAAAAGTTTGGCAATTTGCCTGAACTTTAAAACTTGAATTTTGCCGTATTTCCATTTTATTGCAGAAACCAAATCTCTAAAAAATTTTGCTTCTTCACTCTTTATATTATTAGTATCTATTTGGTTTGCAATTTCAACTAAAGGACTGTCTATCTTTAAAATTTTTGAAACAACTTTTGCTGCGCTTTCTGATTCTTCAACAAAAACCTGAACGTTTTTTGGTATATCTAAATTTTCCCAAAAATGATGGTCAATCCAATAGGCTTTTTCAAAAGCAGAAGAAATTGTAAGATTTTTTCTATCTGCTGAAATGTCAAGAATATAAACTTCTTTTATACCTTTATCTAAAAGTAAGCAAAATGTTTTATGCAAAAAAGAGTGAGAAGAAAAAGTCAAATAAGCTTTTGGTTTTAGCTTTAAAAGTAGAGAAGCAGAAATTATGCCATCTGCATCTGCATGAGAAACAATAGCTTCCATGAGTTAAAGTTTAAATACTAGTATTTTAAATTTATACTTATCAGGTTGAAGCGAAATGAGGTTTAGAAATAGAATTCCTGTAAAATACTTTATAACTAGCGGAATTGGAGAAAGCGATATAACAATACATGCTGGTTCTTTTGACCAAGCCTTAAAAGATGCAGGAATTCACAATGTAAACATAATAACTTATTCATCAATAATGCCAAAAGAGGCAGTAAGAATTGAAAAGAAAGAATTGAAGTTCGGAAGTGTAGCAGAAACAATAATGGCAGTAGCCAATGGAGAAAAAGGTCAAAGGGTTACAGCAGGTTTAATAATAGCTTGGGTTTATGATAAAAATGGAAATAAGATTGGCGGCTTAGTAGCAGAATATCATGGAAATGATGAAGAAGAAAAAGCAAAAGAGATATTAAAAGCAAGCATTAATGAAATGTTTAAATCTAGATTTTCAGATGACTACAAGCTAAAAGATGTAGAAATTTATACAAAAAGCTTTATACCAAAGAAAAAGTATGGGACAGCAATAGTTGCAATAGTTTTCACATCTTACGAATTTCCAGAAGCTTAAGATTCGAGCAAAATTTTAGCATAATTTTGAATTTCTTTTACTCTTCTTTCTGGAATTTTTGATTTTTCAGAAATCATTTTTATATCGTCAAGCAATTGTTTAACAGTAACTATTCCCGCATCTGCTAACTTATAAGCTTCTTCTCTCTCTAAATCTTTTATTAATGTTATGGGATAGAGCTTATTTTCTTCTATAATTCTTTCTAAACCTTTCTCTTCTGGATATTTCCAGGCTATGAATTTTATTCCTTTACAAATCGCATATCTTTTTGCATGCTCAGAAACTTTTGTATTGCAAACAAGAATCGCATCTTTGAAATCAATATTATTTTTTCCCTCTTTATAGCCTTCTTTCAAATCTTCTAAGGTAGAATTTAATTGTAAGAAAGTGTCTAAGCCAGAATATGTATGATGATTAACATGATGCTTAACCTCAACTAATATTGTTTCGTTTTCTTTAGATGCAACAATATCAATTTCATGTTCGATGCATTTTCCTTGAATTATTAGATTTGTTTTTGTTTTATAACCAAGACTCTCAAAAATTTTTGAGACAAAAATTTCAAAATCTGGCTTTGAGCGAAGCATTGCTATGGCTTGTCTTAAATCTATTTGGTATCCAATCGCAGGCCTATATTTTTTCATGTATGTAAAAATCATTTGAAGTATCTTTTTTGTTGGTATTCCATCATAAGCTTTTGCTTCAATTCTATCAGCTATAGATTGAGCTTGCTGCAAAGTGGCTTGCAACCTTAAACAAGTATTAATAATTTTTTGCTTATCAAATGGTTGCTTGCTTCCATCAGCCTTTGTTACATAAATCATATTTTTATTTCAGTCAGGCAAATAAAAAAATGAAGAGAGAGATTTTAATAACTTTTTTGCTTTTATTTCTTTTAGCTAATCCAAGTCTAGCAGCAAGCTTTAACGTTACTATAATTCCTTCAACTATAAATGCAACTCAAACAACAAGCTTAACTTTTGTCTTCTTTAACTTGAACGATACTCAGAATATAACACAACTTAACATAAGTTTACCAAATGGGATTAAGTATAACTCTTCAGATATAACAATTTCTCCTCTAGATGGAAAAATTTGTACATTGATTAGTTTAAATCTTTTAAATTGTAGTGGTTCCCCCTTTATAGCAAACAATTCTAATACAAATGTTAGCTTTTCAGTTTATGCAGATGTTGTTTCTCCTCCAGATTACACTTTTAATTTTAAGGCAGTAGATACTAGTGGTGAAGTTACTTCAAAC
>JBMFIJ010000014.1:0-11532 GCA_049976365.1 Candidatus Aenigmatarchaeota archaeon
CTTTTTCTGATTTTGATGTAAAGATTGATGAAAAAAACTTTAAGTTAGAAGCAATTTGTAAAGGAGAGGAAATTAATCCGGAAAAACATGAAACAAGAACTGTTGTTAAAGCTGCAACTATGCATATGATGGAAGTTAAAAAAGAGAACGATGTTTGGAAAGCGAGAGTAATACTTGATATTTAGATTGCTCGAAAAATGAATTACAGTTAAAATTAATATTTATTGGCTATAAGTTGGGTTAAGGGAAGAAACTTCTTCAAAAATTGCAAAAACTTAGGAAACATTTATAAAAGCTTGAAGGTAGTAAACTAGCAATAAAGTTATAGTTTAACTTTTATTCATTGGAATTTCAAACTGAAAGAACTCTTAATATTATATCTAATTCATAACCGGAAGTTTTTCCTCCAATTAAAGCACCATAGCTATTTGCAATTATTCCGCTTGAAACAAAAGGAGAACCAAAGTTTACACTTCCAATTTCTACATTAACCTTCAATACATCCTTAACAATTTTAAAATCTTCTTCTTTTGCATCTCTATGTAAAATTGCTCCTTTATTACTAACAAAGGCAACACTTCCAACAATTTTTGAATTTACTAAAGAAGATTGAAAAACTTCAACTTTTAAAGTGTCTTCAATTTGTTTTAAAGATTTTTTGGAAATTAAGTCGCTAACTATTGCTCCTTTATCATTAGTTAAAATTAAATTACCTAAAGCAGTAAATCTTTCCTTTAAAACTGTAAAATCTAAGCCAATCTCTTTTATTTTTTTAATTTCCTCATCTTTAACAATAAAAGGTAAAATTATCCCATTAGAATTCATGGCAGTTAATAAACCAACAAATTCCATTTCTCCAATAGTAACTTTAAAAGATGGAACTTTTAAAATTTCAGAGAAATCTTTTTCAAAACTTGAAATGAAAATTTTATCGCTTACCCTCCCATAAAATCCTATGTTTGCATCGCCATAAAAATCAATTAACTTATACATCAAAATCAACTTGCAACATCAACTTTATATTCTTCTCCTTCTTTCACAGCCTTAACTTTAATTTTAGTTTTTGGTTTTTTTATTCCCCTCTTCCATATAAGTTCATTAAGTTTCTGAGAAATTTTTATCTTGTCAGTTTTCAAGTGTCTTTTCAAAAAATTTTTAACTAGAAAAACTGCTACTTCGCTTCTTCTCCAATTCTGTTTTTTAACCAAAAGTTTTCTTATGTTTAAAGTCAAAAATTTTTCTTCAGCCATTAAAAAAATAATCTTTAATATTTAAAAAATTAAAAATGCAAGCTTTGACTTTATTTGACCCTTGGAAAAGCAAGTTGTGTAGCTGCCCATTAAAATATTCTTTTTCTCCTTATATTGGATGCTCTCATTCTTGTCTTTACTGCTATGCAAGCAGCTATATAAAAGATTTTGATAAGCCTAGAGCTAAAAAAGATATTTTGAGAAAACTTGAAAATGATTTAAAGAAATTGAAAAATCCATATGTTTCTATTTCAAATAGCTCAGACCCCTATCAACACTTAGAAAAAAAGCTATAGCTTACTAGAGACTCATTAAAAATTTTATCAAGACACAATGCAAAAGTCATGATAATAACAAAATCAAATTTAGTTCTAAGAGACTTGGATATTTTGAAAAGAATTAGAGTTGCAGTTAGCATTACAATAACTACATTAGATGAAAAGAAAGCAAAAAAATTGGAACCAAATGCTAGTTTACCGGAAGAAAGAATAGATGCATTAAAAAAATTGAACAAAGAAAAAATTCCAACAATTGCAAGAATAGATCCAATAATTCCTTTCATAAATGAAAATGAAATCGAAGAATTGGTTAAGAAAGTTGCAGAAGCAAATGTCAAGCATATTGTTTCAAGCACTTATAAAGCTAAGTTTGATAATTTTAAAAGATTGAAAGCTGTATTTCCAGAGGAAATGAAAAAATTGAAAGAAATTTTTAAATTAGGAGAAAGAATTTCTGGCTATTATTATTTGCCAAAGGAATTAAGGTTTAAACTTATGAAAAAGGTTAAAAATGAAGCAGAAAAATACAATTTAACATTTGCTGCTTGTAGAGAAGGGTTTTTTGATTTGAACACAGCTACTTGCGATGGCTCACATTTAATAAAATAACTATTTGAACCAGCTTCCTAAACTTTTTTGCTGAGATTTTGAAAAAGCTTGTTTAATTTTTTCTATTCCATTCTTTATTCTTTCTTCGGAAAAGCTATGCTCATCAACCATAAATTTTATCAATTCCTCTTCTTTTGGTAATTTCCATTCTAACTTATAATCATCAGTTACTGGTGGATTCAAAAAGAAATTGAAAATGTCTTCGGCACTAACTTCAAACTTCCATTCCACTTCTTTTAAAACTTCTTTCAAATTTTTTTTCTCCTTAACAAGCTTTAGAGCTTTTTTTGGTCCATAACCTTCTATACCTTCTGGATTATAATCAGTTCCTACTAAAATCCCTATGATAATTAATTGTTCTCTTGTTATACCCAAAGTTTTCAAAACATCTTCAAGCTCTATAAGTTCAGGCTTTATTTCAACATAAACTTCTTTATTTGGCAATTTCCTTTTTCCGGTTATGTTTAAGTTTCTTATTAAGCGAGGAGAACCTACTAACAAAGAATCATAATCTTGTGAAGCCGAAGCATATACATCTCCTTTTTTTGCCATGTAAGCAGCTTGCATTTCTCCTTCGCTTGGAGCTTGAACACAAGGAATCCCCATTAGTTCTAAAAGCTTTTTTGCATCTTCAACGATTTCTTCTGTAACCCTAGCTGTAGCTTGAGCATATTTAATTGCCTCTTCTCCTTTTTCCAAAGCTTCTTTTAATTTTTCTTCAGCCTCTTTTTTAGCTTCTTCTCTTTTTTCCAAAGTTGCTTTCTTAAATTCTGGTGGCTTACCATCAAAAACATAAACTGGTTTTATTCCAGCTTCTATCAAATTAATAGTTCTGTAAAATAGGCCAGAAAGATGTGAAGTTACTCTTCCTTTACTATCTTTCAATGGCTCTCCAGTCATCTTATCCCTTATTATACTTAAGAATTGGAATAATGCGTTGTAGGCGTCTATGGCAATTTTTTTACCAGTTAAGCTTTCTAAATCAATTTCCTTTTTAGGAATTATAGAACCAATTTGAACTCCCATATTTTTCTTTTAGAGTATAGAAAAATAATTTTTAAAGCTTAAAATAAAAGAATAGAGTATGCCAGTAAGCGAGGCACCCTATAAAAGAAAGTATGAACATACGCATTCAAGAGGAAGCGAAACTGTAGTAGAGTGTGCTTTTTGTGGTAGAAGATTACCAAGATACAAAGCTTTTGTTATAACTAGAAGTTTTGTTATTGGAGATCCGACTTTAAGAAAACAGATTGATCCAAGATACCTTCATACTTTCCAGCGAAAATATTATGTTTGTCCAAGCTGCGCAAGATTCAGGGGAATAGCTCAACCTGGGAAAAGCGTAAGAAAAAAGCATAGGCAAATCTAATATTAACTAAAATCAATAATATCTATGGATATTTTAGAAAAGATTAAAAGCTTGAGAGGTGCTGGCTATAGAAAAATTGTAGAGATGAAAAAAAGCGAAGAAGTGACACTTCCTGGCTTTTTTATTAAAAAGATATCAAAAATGGAAGAATTGCCAAAATTTGATGATATAACAAAAACCGATGTAACTTATAGCGTTTTAGAACCCTTTGCATACGTTAACATAAAATGGGACGATTCTCAAAAAATTCTTCTTTACAATGTTATTGAACCTGAATTAAGCGAAGAAGAAAAAAAGATTTTGGAAAAAATTTCTAAAGCTTTAATTGAGTTGGTTGAAGTCGGCTTAGAAGAAATAAAAGAAGAGACAAAGGCAATAGAATATGTTAAGAAAAACGTTGATAAAATATTGAAAGATTTGGGAATTAAGCTATCTGCAAGTTCATACTTGAAGATAATGTATTACATTTACAGAAATTTTGTTGGTTATAACGAGATTCATGTGATTTTAAACGATCCTTACATTGAAGATATAAGTTGCGATGGAGTTAACATTCCAGTTTATGTGATTCATAGAAAATATGGCTCTCTAAAAACGAACGTTTCTTTTATTGATGCAGAATCCTTAAGAAAGTTCATTGTAAAGCTTGCTGAAAGATCGGGAAGATATGTAAGCTATGCAGAACCAATATTAGATGCAACTTTACCAGATGGCTCAAGAGTGGCAGCTACTATAGCTAGTGATGTTGCTACAAGAGGAGGAACTTTTACAATAAGAAAATTCACAGAAAAACCTTTTTCTCCAATTGAACAATTAGAATTGAAAACTGCTAACGAAGAAATTTTAGCTTATATTTGGTATATGCTTGAGCATAGAGCTTCCATGCTTGTAGTTGGTGGAACTGCAACTGGAAAAACTTCATTTTTAAATTCTATTTGCATGTTTATCAAACCTGAAGCTAAAATCGTTAGCATAGAAGATACAAGAGAATTAAGGCTTACTCATGAACATTGGGTTCCTGGCTTAGCAAGACCGGGATTTGGAATTCCTTTGCCAACAGGAGAAAAATATGGAGGGGTTTCTCTCTTTGATTTGTTAAAAGAAGCTTTTAGACAAAACCCAGATTATGTAATAGTTGGAGAAATAAGAGGTCAAGAAGCCTATGTTTTATTCCAGGGAATTGCTTCTGGTCACGCTTCTTTAAGCACTTTTCACGCGGGTTCTACAGGAGATGTAGTAAGAAGATTGATTTCTCCGCCAATAGAATTACCTCCAACACTATTAGAAGGATTAGACGCAGTTATAGTAATGACTTTCGCTAAGGAAAAAGGAAAAGCCGCAAGAAGGGTTAAAGAAATAGAAGAAATAGTTAGCGTCGATGAAAAAGGAAATGTTAAAACAAATTTAATTTTCAGATGGAATCCTGCCACAGATTCTTTTGAAAAGGTGAATGAAAGCTTTAGGCTTAAAAAAATTGCAAGCTTTTTGGGAATAAGCTATGAAGATATTCTTGAAGACTTGGAAAGAAGAAAGAAATTTTTAAGATGGTTGTTATCACAAGGAATAAAAGACTATAAAGAGGTTTCCTCTTACATAAATGAATATTATAAAAATCCTGAAAAATTTAGGGAAATAATAGGAGAGATAAAAATTGAAGAAGTTAAGAAGAAGGAAGAAACTTTAGTAAGGCCTGAAATGAAAAGAAAATTGAAATATCCTTTATTAGAACTGCTTGGTTTAAAGCTTTTGAAAGAATAAATCAAATAATTTTATGAGTTTGATTTCATCAGTAACAAAAATCTTTTCTCCTATAGCAGAAAAATATGAAAAAAATTTCTCTCTTTTAAAGGAAAGTTTACAAAAAGCCGATATCAAAATGCCTTTTGTATCTTATTTGAGTTTGATGTTTTTTCTAGCAATCCTATCTTTTGCTTACGCTTTTGTTTTTTCCATATTTGTATTCCAATTTTTTAGAAGACCATTAATTGTTTCTATTTTCTATTCAGCATTTGTTGCAATTCTCTCTTCAGTATTTATTTTCGTTTTTATGTACTTCTACCCAATTCAAAAAATTTCTTCTAGAAAAAGAAACATAGAGGTAAATTTACCATTTGTTATTATTCATATGGGGGCATTAGTAGAATCTGGTCTGCCCCCATATCAAATGTTCAAACTAATATCTACCTTTGAAGAATACGGAGAAATAGCAAAAGAATTTAAAAAAATCGTTAGAAATATTGAGCAATTTGGTCTAGATCCTTTAACAGCAATAAAAGAAGTTGCTTCGAGGTGTCCTTCTGATGAATTACAACAATTACTAATGGGGTTTGTTACAACAGTAGAAAGTGGAGGAAACATAAAACTTTATTTAAAAACCGTTGGAGAGCAAACACTTTTTGATTATAGGAAAAGGAGAGAAAAATATATAAGAACTTTAGATATGCTTTCTGAAATTTATACTGGAATAGTTATTTCAGCACCAATTTTCATGGTAGCCATGTTTGCTATAATGAATATGATACAGCCAACTATTGGAGGTTGGACTATAACTGATTTAGCTTGGTTAGGAACTTATGTTCTAGTTCCAGTGTTAAATATCGCCTTTATACTATTCCTTTACACCATGGAGGTTGAAATGTGATAGAAAAAAAATTACTTATTTTAATGATAATTGATGCAACTTTGGTTTCTCTATTGCTTTTCTTCAATTTTACTATATTATCAAAAATTCCAGAGCTAGCTTTAGTTTCATCTCTTTTAACTTTTCTATCTATCTTCATTCTTGCATTTCCTTTACTTCTTTACTACTATAAAGAGTATGTTAGGCTAAAAAATATTGAAGAATATTTTCCAATTTTCCTTAGAGATTTTGTAGAGGCTGTTAGAGGGGGCTTAACAGTTCCAATGGCCTTTAAGTCTGTTAGCAGAAATGATTATAAAGAGTTAACTCCATACATTAAAAAAATTTCAGCAAGATTAGAATGGGGCTTACCAATAGATGAAGTCCTTTTATCTTTCAGTAAGGAAGTAAAATCGAAACTTATATCTAGGATTGTTGCTTCAGTTGTAGAAGCTCATAAGTTCGGAGGAAATATAGCAGATACTTTTCAATCTCTTTCCAATGTTTCTATAGAAGTTGACAGATTGAGAAAAGAAAGATTAGCTTACCTTCAAGGACAAATAGCAACAGGTTATATAATTTTCTTCGTTTTTCTTGGAGTAATAATAGGAATAGAGAGATTTTTGTTGCCAGGCCTGTCTCAAGCTAGCGCTACTTCTTTATCTACTCTTTCTCAGCAAAATCCTTTAGATTTAGGAATTTTTTTCAAAAACATATTTAGAGATTTGATAATAATCCAAGGAATTTTCTCTGGATTGGCAATAGGAAAAATGGGTGAAGGTAGCCTAGTAGCTGGTATAAAGCATAGCTTGTTTATGACTTTTATAGGTGGAATAATTTTCATTCTATTTGCAGCTTAAGATAAAAAGAAGTCAACATACTCTTCTTTTTTGCTTTCTTTAAATTCATCTAAAGCTTCTTCTAAAGATTTGTCCTTTATTCCTTTAACACTCCTCTTTCTAACTCTTATCAATATTGGAAAGTTTACAGCTTCTCCAACAACAAAAGCTTCTCCAACCTTTAAATTGGAAATAGTTCTCGCTATTTCTGCTGTAATTCCTTCGCTACTCTTTTCAATATGTTGCAAATCGTATGGATTAGTTATTCTCAGTATTATATGTGTGTTACATTGGCTTAATGCAGTAGTTGAAAGCCTAACTGGTCTTTGAGTTATTAAAACTAAGCTTGCAAAAAACTTTCTTCCCTCTCTAGCAATTTGTTCGATAACATTTCTAGAAATTGCTTTGCTTTCTTCTTCTTGAGGACAGAATTGATGCGCTTCTTCTATTATTAAAATGAAAGGAGGAATTATTCCTTGTCTTCTAGCTTCGAATAAACTTCTAGCAATTCTAGTTGCAATAATTTGTTTTTCTTTTAGATGAACGAAAGATGATAAATCAATAACGCTTAACCTATTCATGCTTGCAAGCTCTTGAATAGATGGTTTATCAATGTTTGAGAAAAGGTTTGTTGAATTTAAATCTTCTAACCAAGAAATTAAAGCAATTTTAACGTTTTGCTTGATTTCAGAATTTTCAATCTCTTTTATTAGCTCGTTTAAATCATAAGACTTTTTCCTCCCTCTAATTTTTTCTATAATTTTTGCCAAATCTCTTTTTTGAGCTGCAGACATATCAGGAATTAATTCACCAAAAGAATTTGCACTCAACTTATATGCAGCAAAACTAATTGAATCTTTATTCCAAATTTTAGTTTTAAAAGAGAATCTTTCGTCTTGAGAAAAAGATGTGTACTCACC
Organism: Candidatus Aenigmatarchaeota archaeon; assembly: GCA_049976365.1. Classification (GTDB taxonomy): domain Archaea; phylum Aenigmatarchaeota; class Aenigmatarchaeia; order CG10238-14; family SpSt-28; genus SpSt-28. Next base: position 7,886 of record JBMFIJ010000014.1, read on the forward strand.
GTGAGGATCTATAACAATTATTGCTGGAGATTTCTCTCTTGATAAAAGTTCTTCTATTAAAACACTACTTAAATGAGATTTTCCGCTTCCAGAAATTCCTAATATAGCTAAATGTTTTTTAAAAATTCTAGTTACATTAATTTTAACTTCTAAATCATGATTTTCTATAGTTCCAATGTTTAAACCAAAATCATCAAATCCAAAAAGCTTCTTTAGAATTTCTTTGTCAGCTAAAAAAACTTTAGAAGAGGGAGAAGGCGGAAATGTTACTCTTCTTTCTTCTCCATTCGCAAAAACTCCTAAGGGATAAACTTTAGCTATTAAATATTCCCATCTTTCTATTGGGAATTGCTCAAGCAAAGAACTTCCATAATTTTCAAATTCATTTACAGATTCTGGGCTTGAAAAGTATTTATTTGCTTTTTCTATCTCTTCAATTCTTCCAATTAGTAAACCTTCTTTCGTTTCAACCTGAACATACTGATTTTTTCTTATTTCAGCGTTCTTTCTTACCAAAAACCAAAAACCGCTAGTTGAAGGACCTTCAAAGGAGATAACTGAACCGACTTCCATTTTTTAAATTGCTTGCAAAGATATAAACTTTATTTTTAAATAATGTGCATTTTTACTACCAAAAACTCTCTATCTTTTCACTGCCATACATAGTAAAGTAATTTTTTAAAACTTGACTATTTCCATTCTTCAAAAAGATATTGCCAATTTACTGGCTTAAATTTTGAGTAAACGAATGCTAAAAAGATTTAAATATGGAAAACATTAATTTTTCGTAATATGATAAAAGAGGAAATAAGAATTTTAGGTATAGATGATGGGCCTTTTGAGAAAAATGAAGATAAAGTAATAGTAGTGGGTGTTGTTTTTAGAGGCGGAGAATTTATTGATGGTTTGCTAAGAACTTATGTGAAAATCGATGGTTTAGATTCTACTGAAAAACTTGCAGAAATGATAAATTCAAGCAGACATAAAAGACAATTGAAAATAATAATGTTGGATGGAATAACTTTGGGTGGCTTTAATATAATTGATGTTAAAAAACTTTTCTCCCTTACAAAACTTCCTATCTTAGTTATTAACAGGAAAATGCCAGATTTGAAAAGTATAAAAATGGCTTTGGAAAAAAATTTTGAGGATTTTGAAAAAAGGTGGAAAATGATTTTAAATGCTGGAAAAATAAAGGAGATAAAAATGGAGAAATTTTCAATCTTTTACCAAAATATAGGAATAGATGATGAAGAAGCTGAAGAAATAATTTTAATGACTACAAAAAGAGCTCAAATACCAGAGCCTCTAAGAGTAGCTCATATTATTGCAACTGGAATAGTTAAAGGAGAAAGTGAAGGCCATGCTTGAAAAAATAAAAAAATATTGGAAAATTGCTACAGAAGGGTGGCAGGGATACATAACTTATGCTATTTTAGGAATTCTTTTAGCTTATGTAGTTAACTTTATTCTTGGTTATTTTTTAAGCACAGATTTGCCTTTAGTAGCTGTTGTTAGTGGCTCTATGTCACATAAGCCAGAAAACAATTTGATATGCGGAAAATATGCATTAAACTATCAAAACAACATTAATGATTACTGGAATTACTGTGGCGAAACATTTATATATTTTAACATTACTAAATACGAGTTTATGAGCTTCCCTTTTAATAATGGCTTAGAAGTCGGAGATGTTGCAGTAATAAAAGGAGAAAAGGAGTATAAAGTTGGAGATATAATAGTTTATTCTCCTTTAAATTCCAAATATCCGATAATTCATAGAATCGTTTATATCAATCAAGATGGAACATATCAAACAAAAGGGGATCATAATAGTGGACAATTATCTTATGAAAAGAGAATAGAAAAGAATCAAATTCATGGTAAAGTAATATTTGTAATTCCATATATAGGTTGGATTAAAGTTTTGTTTGTGAGGTTGATAGGATTATGAAGTTTTGTCCTAAATGTGGAAATTTAATGACAATCAAAGAAATAAAAGGAAAAAGATATTGGGTATGCCCTAAATGTAATTATAAAGAGGAAGCAAAAAGAGAAAAAATGATAATCGGAGAAGAAATTAAAAGAGATGAAAGCAAAAAAGTAGTTGTTTTTGGAAAGGGGGAAGAATTAGAACAGTTACCAGTTACTAAAGTGGTTTGTCCTAAATGTGGGAATGATGAAGCATACTGGTGGGTTCAACAGACTAGAGCTTCTGATGAGCCGCCAACAACCTTTTATAAATGTAAGAAATGTGGCTATACTTGGAGAACATATGAATAATGTTAAAAATCTTATGTTTTTAATTAGTTTAAGAGAAAGCTAACGATATGGAAAAAGTTAATAATAGGAAATATTACATTTGCACTTTTATTAGGTTTATTCTTAACTAGTTTATTTAGAGCTTCTTATAAAGAAAATATATGTTGTTTCTTACCTTAAATCTCAAGCCAAAATATTCCAAACATTATTATAAATCCTATTACAGGTTTTTTTAGCTGTTAATCTGATAATTTTTCCTTGGTTAGTAATTCTTACAATTTTCATTCTTCTTCTCATTCTTTAGCTTTCTCATTTTTCAATTTCAATTCTTAAAACATGATCTTCGAAACTTTTACTTAAAATTTTTCCAGTAATTGGCAAGAGTTTAAAATAAAGCTTATCTTTAGCTTTTGCCCTTATCTCAATACTCTGCTCTAACTTTTTGATTTGAATATCTTCTTCTTTTTCTACATCAGGGAGCTTTATTTCAATCAAAACTTTTTTTCCTTGAGTAGAAATTTTTGCTTCAGGTTCTTCAGTAACTTTTGGTGGCTTATATTCTTTTTCATATTCTTCTTCTTCAACCTCTTCTACAGGAACTTTAATACCAAGCTTTTTCTTTATTTCGGGTTCTAACTTTTTATATTCCCCATAAGTTTTTACATCAATTTTTGGTTTCATTCCACTTTCTGTATGAATTGTTATACTTATTCCCGAAAATCCTTGACTAGGAGCTTTCATTCTTGGAATTTTAAAAGTTGGGAATTTTAAAAATTCTTCTTCAAAAATTTCCTCTTTATATCTTTCTTTCAAAGGATAACCACAATACGGACAAAAATCCCAGTCTTCTTGAACAGTTTTTCCGCATTTTGGACATTTCTTTTTCTTTCCAAACATTCTAATTAATTGGCTTCAGAATAAAAAAGCTTTCTTAGAAACATTTATTAGCAGCTTTAACAATTTGAATGTGAAACAAAATATAAAGCATGTTACTTCCAAAAGAGGTATTGTGTATATGGAAGTGGTTACTTGAAGATTGTTTTGGATAAATCCATAAAAACTTTCAGTTAACAAATAAATTATCTATCAAGTGTAAACTCCTGTAAAACCAACTAGCACTGAGGAAAAAATATCAATAGAAGCTTTCTAGTGTTTGCTTTTAATATAGCATTTTTACCTTACCCACTTAAAATTTTATAAAATAAAACTAGATATGGGCCGGTAGATCAATGGTAGATCGCCGCCATGGCAAGGCGGAGGCTCCGGGTTCAAATCCCGGCCGGTCCATATATTTCTTAAAATTCTGTCTTCCTTTTCCTTTCTGAAAAGAACAAGAAAATGAGAATGAATAAAAAGAGAAAGAAGATAAACAAACTACCTGCTAG
>JBMFIJ010000015.1:0-11393 GCA_049976365.1 Candidatus Aenigmatarchaeota archaeon
CCTGTAGGAATTATATCTTTTTTGATATAATCTTTTTGATAATCTTTTATCATTTCTTTAGCTACATATTCTTTGCCAAAAGCTTTTATAGAATCCTCATAATAATATAACTTCCCTCTCGCCTCTGTAGTCAAAAATATCTGTTTTGCTATCTCCATCGCTACTCCTCTATCTTTAATTTTATATTGTTCCATTACGTTTTTTATGAGATATTCTGGTATATTCATAATCTTCACCTCCTATACTTTCTCTCCTGTTAATTTTTCAATTTCTTTTTCAATTCCCAATTTTGTAACAATTTCCTTAAATCTATTTCTTATTGTAACTTCAGTTATTCCAAGGATGTCAGCAATTTCTCTCTGACTTCTTCTTTCTCCAACTAAAACACTAGCAATATAAATAGCTGCAGCCGCTATTCCAGTAGGCCCCTTTCCGCTACTTAGCCCGATCTTTTTAACTTTCTTTATAATTTCCAATGCTTTAGCTTGAACTTTATCACTTAATCCAAGCATACTACAAAATCTTGGAATGAAAGATGCAGGATCTGCAGGCAAAATTCTAATTTTTAGCTCTCTTGCCAAAAACCTATACGCTCTTCCAACCTCTCTTTTATCAACATTGCAAACTTGTAAAATTTCTTCTAGAGTTCTTGGACTTCCCATCTCTCTTGTAACAGCATAGGTTAAAGCAGCTATAACAGCTTCTATGCTTCTACCTCTAATTAAATTCCTGTTAACAGCTTCATTGTAATACTTAGCTATTTTTTCATGTATAGCTCTTGACAATCCTAAGAAAGAAACAACTCTTTGTAATTCTGATAAAGCATAAGAAAGATTTCTATCTTTACTTCTTATCAATCTTTTCTGCCATTTTGTCATTCTATAATATTGGGCTCTTTTAGATGGCGTAACTTTATACAATTCTAAAACTCCTTTTCCAATTTCCGTTGTTAAACCCATGTCATGCTTGCTAAAAGTTAATGGAGCTCCACCTCTTGCTCTTCTTGACATTTGTTCGCTATCAAAAGCTCTCCAATCCTGAGTAGTGTCAATTGATTCTTCGCTTATAACTGCTCCGCAATCTTGACAAATAAGCTCTCCCCTAACAGGATCTTGTATAATATTTGTACTTCCACATTCAGGACAAACCAATCCTAAGGTTTTCTTTTTCTCTTCTTCAATTTTTTCTTTCTTTTTCATATTTACCACTTTAAAGTAGTTTTCAATATCTTTTTAAATTTTGGTGCGCAAAGTATTTAAATATTTATACTGAAAAAATAAATAAATTTTCATGTGGGATTGGAAATATTGTCTTATAGAGTTAAAAGGAAGCTTTCTTATAAACATCGGCTTAAGAAACAACAAATTTTTTGTAGAGCCTGTTTTTATTTTAAAAATTGAAAAAGAGGCTTTAAGCATTTTGGAATCTTTGAAAAAAGAGTTTGGTGTTGGCAATATTGTAGAAAATAAGAAGTATGCAAGCTATATCGTAAGAGGAATTAACGATTGCTTAGTTTTTGCAAGCAAAATTGATGAAAGAAAGTTTCTTACAAGCAAAAAGAAAGATTTCACTCTTTGGAAAATAGCACTAGAAAAAATCAAAAATTTTGAACATTTAAAAAAGGAAGGATTTCTTTCTATTTGTGAGATAAGAGATAGAATGAACTTAGAGAAAAAAAGAAAAAATTACAAAAGCAAAAAATATTTTGAGAAATTAATTGAGAAAAGGGGAATAAAGTTTGAAAATAATTTTGAAAAAAGAAAGAAAATAGCGGAAAATTTGAGAAAAACTTATTCCCTAAGAAATTTAAGTAGAAAATAAAAATCATAATTGATTAACATGAAGCTAAAAGATAAAGTTGCTATTGTTACTGGTTCTACCAAAGGTATAGGAAGAGCAATAGCTCTAGCTTTTGCCAGAGAAGGAGCAAAAGTAGTAGTTTCAGGTACTACAGAAGTAGAGAAAACAAAAGAAGAAATTATAGCAATGGGAAGAGAGGCAATAGCTGTTAAATGTGATGTTTCAAAAATGAAAGATGCATTAAATTTAGCAAATGAAACTGTTAAGAAATTTGGAAGAATAGATATTCTTGTTAACAATGCAGGAATTTACCCTTTTAAAACTTTTGAAGAAATGAAAGAAGAGGATTGGGATAGAGTTTTTAAAGTTAACTTGTATGGAGTTTTTAACTGCACAAAAGCTGTTCTTCCTCACATGATCAAGCAAAAATACGGTAAAATAATTAACATTTCATCAATAGCTGCCAGAATAGGATTTCAAGGCTTAACTCACTATTGTGCTTCTAAAGGTGCGGTTGATGCTTTTACAAGAGCTTTGGCTTTAGAGTTAGCTAAATACAACATTAATGTAAACGCTATTGCTCCAGGTCCGATAGAGACACCAGGAACAAGAGCTCTTGGAAATGAAGCTTATGAAAGTTTTAAGAAGTTAATTCCAGTGGGAAGATGGGGGAAGCCTGAAGATGTAGCAGAACTAGCAGTTTTTCTGGCTTCAGATGATTCAAGTTTTATAACAGGAGAAGTAGTAGTGATTGATGGTGGATTCTCAATTCAATAATTTTTTCCTTTTTTCTTTCTTTAAATTTTCTCTATTTTCAAATATTTTAGTGGCTAAATTATGTTAAAAGTAGTGAACACTAGAAAAGTTCCAAGCGATAAAAAAATTTTGAGTTTCCTTAGATTATATACTCAAGAATGGATTAAAAAAACTTATAAAGAATTAACTTTGCCACAAAAATTTTCCATACCTTTAATAAAGAACGGAAAAAATACCTTGATAACTGCGCCAACAGGAAGCGGAAAAACTTTAGCTATGTTTCTTCCTATAATAGATGACCTTTTCAGGCTTTCTGAGGAAGATAAGCTGGAAGATAAAGTTTATTGTATCTATGTTTCTCCTTTAAGAGCTTTAGATAATGATATAAAGAGAAACTTATTAGTTCCTTTACAAGAAATTCCAGAGATTGCTAAAAAAGAATTTAATATCGAGTTAAAAGAGATTAGAGTTGCTGTTAGAACTGGAGATACTTTACCTAGTGAAAAGCAAAAACAGCTTTTAAAGCCGCCACACATTCTAATAACTACTCCGGAAACAATAGCTATAGTCCTTTCTACAAGAAAATTTAAAGAAAAGTTAAAAGATGTAAGATGGATTATACTGGATGAAATTCATGAGCTTGTAAATTCTAAAAGAGGAGTTCATTTAAGTTTAAGTATCGAAAGGTTGGAAAATTTTGTTGGAAGAAGGATTCAAAGAATTGGAGCTGGAGCTACTCTAGAGCCGTTAAAAGAAGCAGCTAAGTTTTTGGTTGGTTTTGAAAATGGAAGGCCAAGAAATTGCTACATTATCGATGCAAGATTCGTTAAGCCCATTGACATTAAAGTTTTAATTCCTGTTAAAGATTTAGTTTATACTGACGCTGAAACAATAAATGAAAGTTTATACAGAAAATTGGATGAGCTGATTTCAAAGCATAGAACAACTTTAGTTTTTACTAATACGAGAAGTGGTGCAGAGAGGGTTCATTTTCATTTAAAGCAGATGTTTCCTTCAAAATATTTGGATGAAATAACTGGGGTACATCATTCAAGCATTTCTAGAGATATAAGGTTAGAAGTGGAAGAAAAATTGAAAAGAGGAGAATTAAAAAGCATCATCAGTTCTACTTCACTTGAACTAGGGATTGATATTGGCTATATTGATTTGGTTGTTCAGATTGGCTCTCCTAAAAGCGTTTCAAGATTGATGCAAAGAGTAGGGAGAGCAGGCCATGCTTTACATGAAATCTCAAAAGGAAGAATTATTTGTTTGGATAGAGATGATTTGATTGAATGTTTAGTTATGACTAAAAAATGTTATGAATATTGGTTAGATAGGTTTGAAATGCCAAGAAATTGCTTAGATGTTTTGGCTCAGCATTTATTAGGAATGGCAATAGAAAAGAAATGGAATGTTAAAGAAGCTTATGAATTAGTAAAAAGGGCTTATCCTTTTTCAAACTTAAAGTTTGAAACTTTTCTTAGAGTTTTAGAATATTTAGCTGGAAAGTTCCACACTTTGGAAGATTATAAAGTTTATGGAAAGATTTGGTTAGATGAAAAAGATATGGTTTTTGGAAGAAGAGGTAAGTATGCTAGAGTTATTTATTCTTTAAATATAGGAACGATTCCAGATGAAGTCAAAATTAAGGTTAAAACTTTAGATGGAAAATTTATTGGCTTTATAGAAGAAGGTTTTTTGGAAAGACTAGTAAAAGGAGATATATTTGTTCTTGGAGGCAAAACTTATGAGTTCGTTAAGGCAAAGAAAAGCACAGCATATGTTATTCCAGTAAAAGAAAAAAGACCAACAATACCAAGCTGGTTTTCTGAGCAGCTACCTTTAAATTTTGATCTTGCTTTGGAAGTTGCACGATTTAGAGAAAAAGTCATGAAAATGATTGAGAAAAAGAAGAAAGAAGATGTTTTAAGATTTTTGAAGAAAGAATATTTTGCTGACGAAGATGTTGCTGAAAATGTTTACGATTATTTGAAGTTAGAGCTAGAATTTCTAAGGAAGTTCAAAGTTAAAAATTTGCCGAGTGATAAAGTGATTTTGGTTGAAAACGTTATAGATGAGGAGAAAAATCAAAATATAATATTTCATACATTGTTTGGAAGAAAAGTTAATGATGCTTTAAGTAGAGCTTTTGCTTATGCATTGATGAAAAAAATTGGAAAAAGCATAAAAGTTTCTATTAATGATAATGGATTTATCTTAACTATTCCCCCAGAAACTCTTGAAAATAGATTTTATTCGATTTTTGAGTTAAAGAAAGTTGTTAAAGAAAGTAGGTTAGACGCTAAAGAAATTGTTAAACTTGTAAATTCAAGAAATTTTGAAGATTTACTTAAAAAATCTTTAGAAAATACTGAACTTTTCAAAAGAAAATTCAGGCATAATGCAGCGAGAGCTCTAATGATTTTAAGAAATTATAAAGGTTATGAAATAAGCGTTGATAAGCAACAAATGAGCGCAGAAAGATTAATAAAAGTTGTGAAAAAAATAAAAGGCTTTCCTGTTTTAGAAGAAAATTACAGAGAAATTCTAGAAGATTTCATGGATTATAAAAATGCTAGAAATATTTTGAAAATGATTGAAGAAGGTAAAATAAAATACGAGTTTATGCCTTTATTAGATGTTCCTTCTCCATTTGCGCATAATTTGTTTGTAATAAGTGAAAGTGATGTTGTGCTAATGGAAGATAGAAAGAAGTTATTGCTTGAGTTACACAAGAAAATATTTAATAAGATTAAGGAAATAGAAATATGAAGCCTAACATAGGAGCAGGAGATTCTGGCGAAACGAAAATACTAGGATGCAATTTAAACAAAGCATCTCCGCTAATAGGTTTAATTGGATCTTTAGATGAATTAAACAGTTTTATAGGAATGGCTAGAAGTTTTGTTAATTTTAAAGATTTGGATGAAATCTTAAAAGACATACAATCTGATATTTTCTTAATTGGCTCAGAGCTCGGTGGGGCAAAATTAGATAAAAAAGTAGATGAAAATAGTGTAAAAAAGTTAGAAAGTTATATTGTAAAGCTAGAAGCCGAGATTGAAGAGCTGAAAAATTTTATTTATTATTCTGGAAGTAAATCTTCTACAATATTGCAAGTGTGTAGAGCTGTTTGCAGAAGAGTAGAAAGAGATGCTCATATAATATCAAAAGATTTTATGATCAGAAAAGAAGTTTTATCCTATCTAAATAGACTTTCTGATTTACTATTTACAATTGCTAGAGTTTTAAATAAAAGAGAGGGTTTCAGAGAAGAAATTTGGAAAATTTAGACTCTAAAATATATTTAAAAGAAAAGAAATGCTTATATTATATTTAGCTAACTTTTTAAACTAAATTTCGGTGTTAAAATGATTGAAAAAATAAGAAAGAGAGATGGTAGAATTGTTCCATTTGATAAAAATAAAATTGTAGAGGCAATATGGAAGGCAGTTAAATCAGTCGGTGGAAAAGATAAAAGCAGAGTTTATCAATTAACTGATCAAGTTGTAGAATTGTTGGAAAAACAATTAAAGCCTGGAGAGATACCAAGCGTCGAACAAGTTCAGGATTTGGTTGAAAAAGTTTTGGTTGAAAACGGGCATTATCAAGTCGCAAAAGCATATATTACATATAGGAAGAAAAAAGAGGAAATAAGAAAAGAAAAAATTTCTATACTTCAAGGATTTTATGAAGAGGAAGTAGCAAAAAAGTTTTCTATAAACGCTTTAAGATTAATGGCTTCTAGATATTTGCTAAAAAATGAAGAAGGAAAGCTAATAGAAGGACCAAAACAAATGTTTGAAAGAGTAGCAATGTTGACTGTTATTCCCGATATACTATATGATGAAAGAGTTTTTGATAAAGAGGGAAAACAAACAGTTAAAACAAAGGAAGATTTTAATCCAAAAGATTGGGAAGGAAAACTAGGCTTTAAGACTGAAAACGGTTTTATAAGTTGGAACATTTACCATCTTGAAAGAATGAAATATTTATACGATGAGTTAAATTCTCAAGGAAAAATGAAGGTTAGTTGGAAAGAATTTTTAGAAATGTTAAAAAATGGAGAGTTTCAAAAATATTACAAGAACTTTAGAGATTATTTTGATTTGATGGTAAGCAAAAAGTTTTTACCCAATTCACCAACTCTATTTAACGCTGGCGCAAGATTAGGACAGTTAAGTGCATGCTTTGTAATTGGTATAGAAGACGATATGGAAAGCATAATGGATGCAGCAAAAGATGCAGCTATTATCTTTAAATCTGGAGGTGGAATAGGAATTAATTATTCAAAGTTAAGACCAGAAGGAGATATTGTTGCTAGTACTACTGGTGTTGCCAGCGGGCCAGTAAGTTTTATGAAGATAATAGATGTTGTTACAGATGTTGTAAAGCAAGGAGGAAAAAGAAGAGGAGCAAATATGGGCATTTTAGAAAGTTGGCATCCTGATATATTGAAATTTGTTCATGCAAAAGAAAAAGAAGGACAATTTGAAAATTTCAACATTTCTGTAATGTTAGATGAAAATTTCTGGCAAGCTTATGAGAAAAATGAAAAATATGCTTTGATAAATCCAAGGAATGGAAAAGTAGTTAATTATATAGATCCAAGGTTTTTATTAAATGAAATAGCTTCCTTGGCTTGGAGAACCGCAGATCCTGGAGTTTTATTTTTAGACAATATTAACAAAAGAAATGTCCAAAAAGAAAGTAGGGGATTAATAAGAGCCACAAATCCTTGTGGAGAGCAACCTCTTTACGAATATGAATCTTGCAATTTAGGATCTATAAATTTATATGCTTTTATAAAATTTGATGAAAAAGAAAATGCTTATTTTGATTGGGAAGATTTTAAAAAAACAATAGAAATTGCCTATAGGTTTTTAGATAATGTTATTGATGTTAATAAATATCCAATTGAAAAAATAGAAAAAGCTAGCAAAAATGTTAGAAGAATAGGATTAGGCTATATGGGTTTAGCAGATACATTGTTCGCGTTAAGAATTCCTTACAATTCTGAAGAAGGATTCAAATTTATAGAAAAAGTCTCTGAATTTTTAACTTATTATGCTATGTTCTATTCTGTTGAAAGAGCTAAAGAGAGAGGAGTATTTCCATATTATCAATTAACTTCTTATGTTAAAGGAGAGATGCCTATTGAAGGATTCTATCATCCAGAAACTTGGACTTTAGATTGGAATTTTTTGAGAGATATGATATTGAAGTATGGAATTAGGAATGTAGAAGTAACAAGTATTGCGCCAACCGGAAGCATAAGCATGTTTTTTGATGTTTCAAGCGGAATAGAACCTCAATTTTCTTTAGTTTTTGAAAAGAGAGTGACTGTTGGTTCCTTCTTTTATACTGATATAGAATTTGAAAGACAGTTAAAAAATTTAGGATTGTATAAAGACGAGATATTAAAGAAAATTTCTGATAATGGAGGTTCTGTTCAAGGTGTAGAAGAAATTCCAGAAGATTTGAGAAAGGTTTTTGTAACGGCCTTAGATATACCTTGGTGGGATCATGTAAGAGCTCAAGCAGTTGCTCAACTTTGGATAACAACTTCAATTAGCAAAACTATAAATATGCCTTCTTTTTCTACAGTTGATGATGTTTTAGAGGCTTATGTAACTGCTTATAAAATGGGATGTAAGGGAATAACAATTTATAGAGAAGGAAGTAAATCAAAACAAGTTTTATATGCGCCATCTCAATCTGAAGAGAAAAGAATAATTGAAACTATAAAATTAGTTGAAAATAAAACAATAAACATAATGAAGAAGTTAGGGCTAAAAGAACCAAGATTATGGAAAGAAATAAAGGAAACTGGCAAAATATCTAAAATTCAAGCAAACAATAATCATAAAATAGAAAAATGTCCTGTTTGTGGATCTGAGGCATTGGTTTATCAATCTGGCTGTGTAACTTGTATGAGCTGCGGATGGAGCGCTTGCATAATTTCGTAGATTTCAGAAATTTATAGATACGATAAAATTAAGTTCTTATGGAAGAAAAAATTAGAAGCCCAATAGTAATAACAGTTGGTCATATTGACCATGGGAAGACTACTCTGCTTGACTGTATAAGAGGAACAACTGTAACAAGGTTAGAGCCAGGAGAACTAACTCAGCATGTTGGAGCTAGCTTTGTTCCGAAAAAAGTTATTGAAAATCTATCAAAAGATTTGCTTGAAAAAATGAAAATAAAGATTGAAATTCCTGGATTACTTTTCATTGATACTCCTGGGCATGCTGCATTTATTTCAATGAGAGAAAAAGGCTGTAACGTTTCTGATTTAGCAATTCTTGTTGTTGATATTAACGAAGGATTCCAAGAGCAAACTCATGAGAGCTTAAAAATTTTAAAAGAATATAAAGTTCCTTTTGTTGTTGCTGCGACTAAAATAGACAGAATTCCTGGATGGAAATCTCAAAATACTACTTCTTTTTCAGAAAGTATTCAAAAACAAAGAGAAGATGTTATTGAGGAACTAGATAAAAAGATTTATATGATAGTAGCATCTTTAGCTGAATATGGCTTTAGCAGCGAAAGATTTGATAGAGTTACAGATTTCACAAAACAAATTGCTATAATTCCTATAAGTTCTATAACAAAAGAGGGAATTGCAGAATTGCTTGCAATACTAGCTGGTTTATCACAAAAATTCTTGAAAGATAAGATGAAACTTTCAGAAAAGGCAAAAGGAATAATTCTCGAGGTTAAAGAATTAAAGGGATTGGGAATAACTTTAGATGTTATTTTGTATGATGGTAAACTTTCAAAAGATGATTATTTAATTATTGGTGGGAAAGAGCCAATAGTTACAAAAATTAAAGCATTGCTATTGCCAAGACCTTTACAAGAAATTAGAGTTGAAAAGAAATTTTTGAATGTAGATGAAGTTCAAGCGGCAATTGGAGTCAAAGTAGTTGCACAAAACTTAGAAAACGCTATAGCAGGCATGCCAATAAGAGCAACGAAAAATGAGAAGGAAATAGAAGAATTAATTAAAGAAGTTAAGATTGAAAAATATGTTGAATTTGAAAAAGACCCAAATGGAGTTATAATAAAAGCTGATAGTATAGGAAGTTTAGAAGCTATGGTTAAGTTATTGAAAGAGGAAAATATACCTATTAGAAAAGCAGACATTGGTTGTATAAATAGAGAAGATTTGATTGAAGGAGAATTAATCCAAGATAAGTATAGGAAAGCAATTTTAGTTTTTAATGTTAAGATTGATGAAAACGATATTAATGAAGCAAAAAATTTTGGCTTAAAAATTTTTCACTCAAACGTTATTTACAGAATTATTGAAGATTATAGAAAGTGGGTTGAAGAGGAAAAGAAGAAAGATATTGAAGAAAAATTAAAAACTTTGCCTAGACCAGTTAAGCTCAGAGTTCTTCCAGGAGCTATTTTTAGAAGCAGTAAGCCAGCTATTTTTGGAGTTGATGTTTTAGAAGGAACATTAAAGCCTAACTGCTTGTTAAAAAGGCTAGATGGAAAAATTGTAGGAAAGGTTAAAGAAATTCAATCAGAAGGAAGAACAATTGAGAAGGCAGTTAAAGGGGAAAGAGTAGCTATTAGTGTGGAAGAAGGAATTGTAGGAAGAAACATTTTTGAGAATGATGTTTTAATTAGTGAATTAAGTAAAGAAGAAATTGAAAAGTTGAAAGAAGTTTTTGATTATTTAAGAGAAGATGAAAGAGAACTGATTAAAGAAATTACAGAAAAAAGGTAAAGCAATTTATTTTTTGCCTTTTGATATTTAAAATGAATATTTATGAAATTCTTATGAAACAATTGAAAATTTTGGATTTATTTTTATCTAGAAAGATAAGTAAAGAAGAGTTTTTGGATTTGATTAATTCAGAATATTGTAATTGCGAAATTGTAGACGAAAATAAGATTCCAAAAGAAGTTTTAGAACATGAGAAAAAGCATATAGAAGTTTTAGAAAAATATGGCATCAAAGGCAAAATTTTAAAATGTGAAGATATTTATGTTGTTAGTTTTGATTCATCCAAGCTTAAAAATATGAATAGAAGCGAAATTTTAAGATTTTTATATGAATTACATTCGGTTGACTCACAATCAGATTATGATAATCTTGTGAGCAAAAGTGTTTATTTCTATATTCTTATCGAAGAAAGAAATAAGTTTTAAAGAATTAGAAAATCTTTTTCTAACAAGGCTCAAGGTAAGGTTGATTTTTTATGCCTTAGAGGCAGGGCGTCGCCTTGCACAAAATTAAGGAGGTGATCCAGCCGCACCTTCCAGTTGCCGGGTTGGTAAAGTTAAATCACCTCCTCACTCATCATTTTTCAGAGTCAAGCCAATTTTTCATCTACTTTACCAACCCTTACGGCTACCTTATCGCCGGTAGCCAGACATTTTCCAAATCATCATTCGAGTATAAACTCGTCTGGCCGCCCGTGGCGACTTAGCCCCCCTCGCGGAGCTTCCCCTCGACTTTCGCCTCAGGGAAGCTCCACTCGGTTGGCTTGACGGGCGGTGTGTGCAAGGGACAGGGACGTATTCGGCGAACGTTTTCATGGTAGCAAGATTGATCATTGGCTCTATTTCCTCATTAAAATCTGGAGTAGTGCATGATAATCATTTTCAACTTGCTACCATGATGACGTTCGCCTACTAGGGATTCCGGCTTCACGAGGGCGAGTTACAGCCCTCGATCTGAACTGGGCGCGCTTTTAGGGGATTTGCTCCCCCTTTCGGGGTGGCATCCCATTGTAGCGCGCATTGTGTCGCGCGTGTGGCCCAGGGCTTTCGGAGCTTTCGCCGAGAGAGCCAGAGACTCAGCTCGTATACGG
>JBMFIJ010000016.1:0-9315 GCA_049976365.1 Candidatus Aenigmatarchaeota archaeon
CTATTTAAAATGAGCTCGTTAGGCATACTTAATAATTGACTTCATGAATTTTAAAGCTTACTTTTTACCATTTTACCAGTTTTAATCTCTCCACCGACATATTAACAAATAGAAACTCTTGCTTTAATTTTTTTGTTTTTTCGAAGGTCTTTCCCCATAATAAAAATTTGGAAGTTTTCCTACAATTTTTATATTTTCTAATCTAATCCTACTTCTTCTTTAACTTCTCAGAGAGTCCCTGCTCCTTTGTTTCGCCAACATGAATTGTGCCTCGGTTGGTTCAAGCTTGTTCCTATTTCCCGTTCTTGTCAAACTATTAAGAAGAAGGTTGAGTTATAATGGAGTTTGGAAGCGCCCCCGCCGGGATTTGAACCCGGGTCTCAGGCGTGACAGGCCTGCATCCTAGGCCACTAGACGACGAGGGCATCTAAAGTATTTTTCTATTAGAAATTATAAATTTATAATGAAGATTGTATTTGCAACGGGAATTGCTGGCTGCGGAAAGCCAAAATATCTTAAAGAATTTGAAGATTACTGTAGAAAAAGAAACAAAAAATGCAAGGTTATTTCTATTGGTTCTATAATGTTAGGAATTGCAGAAGAGCTAGGAATAAAAATAAAGGAAGAGAAAATTTTGAATTTACCAGAAACAACTTTAAAGACTTTAATTTCTTTAGCTTTTGAAAGAGCACTAAAAATAATTGAAAAAGAGAAATCTGATGTTATTTTTATTTCTACGCATGCTTCCTATTGGTGGAAGAATGGTCCAGAAAATGCTTTTGACATTTCAATATTAAACAAAATAAAGCCAGACATCTACATAACTTTCATAAACAATTCGCTAAAAATAATGAATAATATTTATTCGGATCCAAAATGGGGGAAAGATATTATCAATTTGGAAGAGATAATAATTTGGCAAGAGGTAGAAGTTTATACTACTAAAATTTTTGCACGCTTACAAAACAAGCCATTTTATGTTTATGACATTTCCTATCCTCTTGAAACCTTATACAAATTAATATTTTTTGACAATATGAAAAAGGCTTATACTAGCTTTCCGATGACTCATTTTAAAGAACTCAAAAAGTTTGAATTGTTCATAAACTTTTTAAGAAAATATATGATTGTTTTTAATCCAATTATAGAAGAAGATCTAGTTAAAATCAACGACAAAAAAATCAGAAAAATGTTAGAGAATTGGGTTGTAAGAAGAGATTACCAGTTAATCTTACAAAGTGATATTCTAGTTGCATATTTCCCGAAAGTTATTTATTCTGCTGGTGTGGAAAAAGAGATAGTTTATGCTCATGCTTCACATAAAGAAGTTTATCTGATATTCCCAACAAAAAATGTCTCACCATTTGCCTCCTATTATTCTGACAGGATCTTCAATAGTCTTAAAGAATTCAAAAAATTCTTGATAGAAAATTTAGTTTAAAAATTTGGTTGGCGGCGACGTGGATTTCCCGTTTCTTGCGAAACAGTACTTTCCACACCTCCGGGAGGCTTAACTTCCGGGATCGGAACGAGACCGGGTGTTTCCCTCCCGATCTGGCCGCCAACCAAAATAAAATTAGCTTTTAGCAGTTTAAAAGCTTTATTGATTTTTCTAAATTAAAACCATAACAAAAATTTATATACCTAAATGAATAACGATTATGATGGAACAAATAAAGTCTTCAAAAGAAGTTGAGTATGATACTGAAAATGCAAGAAGAATATATGAATTGCTAGAAAAAAGTGAAAGAGGGATGACAATTGCAGAAATTGCAAAAGCTTTGAATTTAAACAGACATACAGTAACAAAACTTTGCGAGAAGCTACTTTTAGAGAAGAAAATAGATTATGATGAAAAGGGGCCAGCAAAAGTTTTCTATTCTATTGGACCAAGCAAATTTATAGCAAAAATTCAAGTAAGTCCGATTGAATTTCTATGGATAGATGTTTTTAAGCAACCAAGGTATAGAGGAGAAGAACCCTTTGTAAGAATAAATCAAACGAAGCATGATAATCTGATAAGAACTGAAAGTAAATTTAGGAGTGTTGGTGCAGTAGCGATTAGGAAATCTAACTTGATAGAGTTAATAAGAATTTTGAAAAAAGTAGCAAAAGAAGAGTTTGGCATTGAAGAATAAAAATAGATAAGAAGATAATTTAAATGGAAGAAAAAGAGAAAAATGAGGCAATAGCAAGATATGCATCTTTACAAATAAAGTTAGAAGCATTGCTTAAACAAAGAGAAGAGCTAATAGAAAGGATTGAAGAAATTGAAGAAACTTTAGAAGCTTTAAAAGAAGTTAAAGAAAATGTTAATTCTATATTTTCTTTGGGAAGTGGAGCTTATTGTTTTGGAAAAATAGAGAGTAAGAAAGTTTTGGTCAATGTTGGAAGTAATGTTTTGATAGAAATGGATAAAGAAAGAGCAATTGAAACTTTGGAAAAAAGAAAAAACACAATTTACAATATTGTTCAAGAAATAGAAAGACAGTCAATTTCAATAATTTCTGAGCAAGAAGAAATAGCCAAAAAAATAAAAGGTGTTTAAATGTTCGATTTTCTTAAGAAAAAGTTAAAGTCGGTAGTAGATAAAATTGTTAAGAAAGAAGAGGAAAAGGAAAAGGAAATTGAAAAAATAGAGAAAGAGCCTGAAATAATTTTGAAAGAAGAGGTTGAAAAAAAGGTTCTGGAAATAAAAGAAGAGGTTGAAAAAGTTAGAAAGGATAAAAATCTTTTTGGTAAGTTAAAAGAAAAAATTATTAAAAAAATTTCTGAAAAAAAGCTAACTGGGGAAGATTTGGAGCCAATTCTCGAAAATCTTGAAATTGAATTGATAGAAGCAGATGTTGCTTTTGAGGTTGCAGAAAAAATTAAAAATGATTTGATAAAAGAATTAGAAGGTAAAACTATACAGAAGAAAGATAAGGAAAAAATTGTTATAGAGAGTTTGAAAAAATCACTTTTAGAAATTTTGGATTTACCAAAAATTGATTTAGAAAGCGAAATAAAAAGAAAAAAACCCTATTTGATTATTTTTCTCGGTTTTAATGGTTCTGGTAAAACGACAACACTTGCTAAAACTGCTAATTACCTAATGAAAAAAGGATTTACTTGCGTTTTAGCTGCTGGTGACACTTTTAGAGCAGCTTCTATAGAGCAATTGGAAGAACATGCAAAGAAATTGAAAGTTGAAGTTATAAAACAAAAATATGGCGCTGATGCTGCTGCAGTAATTTTTGATGCAAGGAAACATGCTGAATCAAAAAAGATTGACGTTATTCTTGCAGATACTGCTGGGAGAAGCTATACAAATGAGAATCTAATGGAAGAATTAAAAAAGATTATTAGGGTTAATAAGCCGGATTTAAAAGTTCTTGTAATTGATAGCTTAACAGGAAACGATGCTTTAAATCAAGCAAAGTTTTTTGGGGAATTAGGAATAGATGCGTTAATTTTTACAAAAGTTGATGTTAATGAGAAAGGAGGAGCCATACTTTCTGTTAGCTATTTATTAAAAAAGCCAATACTTTTTATTTGCAATGGGCAAAATTATGAAGATATAAAAGAGTTTGACAAAGAAGAATTTGTTAATAACTTACTGGCTTAAATTTAAAAATAAATGATTTTTATGCTAGAAAACTTTTCAGAAGGATTGAAAGGCGCAATAAGAAAAATTATTGGAAAACCAAGCATAGATGAAAAAGCTGTAGAAGAATTTTTGAAAGATTTGAGAGTAACGTTTTTGCAAGCAGATGTTGATATAGAAATAATAAATTCTTTTATTGAAAACGTTAGAAAAAAGGTTTTGAAAGAAAAAATTCCTCCTGGATTTACTCTTAGGGACTATTTGATAAAGGTTGTTTACGATGAATTAGTTAACATTTTGGGTAAGGAAGCTAGTGACATAAAAGGGAAGAAAATAATGCTAGTTGGTCTCTATGGTAGCGGGAAAACGACTAGCGCCGGAAAAATTGCTTATTTTTTAAAGAAAAGAGGAAAAGTTGCTCTAGTTTGCTTAGATTATCATAGACCTGCTGCAGCAGATCAAATAAAACAAATAGCTGAAAAAATTAATGTAAAATACTTTATAGGAAAAGATGCTTTTAGCGTTGCAAAAGAAAGTCTGAAGGAAGAGAAAAATTATGACTATTTAATTTATGATACAGCTGGAAGAGATGCTTTAGATGAAGAATTAGCAAAGGAGCTTAAAGAGTTGGGAGAAATCATAAAGCCAGACGAAGTCTTGTTAGTTTTGCCAGCCGAAATAGGAAAAGTTGCAAAAAAACAAGCAGAAGAATTTAACAAGCTCGTTGGAATTACTGGAATTATAGTTACAAAAATGGATTCTTCAGCTAAAGGAGGAGCAGTAATAGCAGCTTGTAGCATTACAAATGCTAAAATTAAGTTTATTGGAACTGGAGAAAAAATAGATGCTTTTGAAAAATACGATCCAAAAAGGTTTGTTTCTAGAATTCTTGGCTTGGGTGATTTAGAAACTCTTTTAGAAAAAGCTAAAGAAGTTGTTAAGCCAGAAAAGGTTGAGAAAATTGTAGAAGGGGATTTTACTTTAGAAGATTTCCTAGAGCAAATAGAGGCAATGAAAAATATTGGACCACTATCTCAAATTGTTTCGATGATTCCTGGTTTAGGTTTACCAAAGGATTTGTTGAAAAATCAAGAAGAAATGATGAAAAAATGGAAATATATTTATCAATCAATGACTCCAAAAGAAAGGAAAAATCCAGAAATTATTGATGAAAGTAGAATTAAAAGAATTGCTAAAGGTAGTGGAACTAAAGAAGAAGATGTAAGAAACTTGCTGGAAAATTATTTCAAAGTTAAGAAAATGATTAAAAGCTTTGGAGGAATAAAAGGATTGAAAAGAGGACAACTCCAAAATTTGATGAAACAATTTGGAATAAGGTTTTAGGATGAGAGAGTTTATACTTTTTTCTCGCGGTGTAACTAGAGAATTCAAAATTAATGATTTGCCAAATGCTGGTAGAATGGATTTAATAGCAAGATGCATAACAAATGCTATTTTCCTTTCTTATTCTTTGAGAAAAGATGTTAAAATTCATGTTGTTTTAAATGGTCCTCCAAATCCTCCATTAACTGTAACTTTTTTTACTAATGAATTGAAAAATGTTTCTCCAGATGAAAGAAATGTTGCGTCTCACATAAACATTGCAATAAAAAATTTTTTAAAGGGAAAGAAAGAATCTGAGCCTGGAATTTTCATAGAAAAGAAAAGTTTTGAAAAAATTGTAGAAGAAAAAGTTGAAGAATATGGAAATGAAAATGTTATTTATTTACATAAAGATGGTGAAGATATAAATTCTGTAAAATTTAATTCAAATACAGTAGCAATTCTCGGAGATAATAAAGGCTTGCCAGAAAAACAAGAAAAATTTTTAGATAAGCTAAGAATTAAAAAAGTTTCTTTAGGAAAAATAGAATATTTGAGCTCTCAAGCTATTACAATATTGCATTATGAATTAGATAGGCGAAATTTATGAAGATAATAGAAAATGCAATAAAATTGATGAAAAAGGGATATGTTTGTGATAATTGTTTAGGCAGAGCTTTCGGAAATTTGCTTTCTGGATATAGCAATAAAGAAAGAGGAAAAACAATTAGGAATTTAATTGCAATGCTAATAGATAGCGGAGAAAAAATTGAAGTTGATATTAGCAATTTTTTTGGTATTAAGTTCAGAAATGTGAAAATTAATCCAGAAAAGAAATCTTGCTATTTTTGCAACGATTTTTTTGAGAATAAAATTTTAGAAATTAGTAATAGAGTTTTAGAAAAGCTAAAAGATTATGAATTTGATACTTTTTTGATTGGAACTAAACTTTCTTCAGATCTTATGAAAAAAGAAGAAGAAATGATTGAAGAAATTGGAATTGAATTTTATGAGTCTTTGAAAAGTGAGATTAATAGAGAAATTGGGAAAATTGTTGAAAAAGAAACTGGTAAGAAAATGAATAGAGAAAAACCAGATATAACAGTTATTGTTGATTTGGAGAATGGAACAATAAGCTTGAATGTTAGAAGTTTATTCATTTATGGAGAATATCAAAAACTTTCAAGAAAAATTCCACAGGCAACTTGGTATTGTCCTTATTGTAAAGGGAAAGGATGTGAAAAATGTAAAGGTACTGGCTTGCTTTATCCTTCTTCAGTTCAAATGATAATTGAAAGGCCTTTGTTAAAAGCTACTAAAGGTAAAAAAAGTAAGATACATGCAGAAGGAAGAGAAGACATAGATGCTAGATGTTTAGCTTGGAGGCCATTTGTAATAGAAATTGTTAAGCCAAAAATCAGAAAAATAGATTTGAAAAAGGCTGAAATGGAAATAAATAAGTCGAAAAAAGTCAAGGTTAGAAAATTAAGATTTGTAGAAGATGGAAAGCAGCTTATAAGAAAGATTAAAAGTAGCAGAAATGAAAAAACTTATTTAGCAATAGTAGAATTTGAAGATAAAATTGATAAAGGAAAATTGAAAGAACTGAAAAAACTTAACAATGCAATAATTTTTCAAAAAACCCCTTTGAGAGTTTTGGCTAGAAGAAGTGACAAAGAAAGAAAAAGGAAAGTTATAAGGATTTCTTATAGACTAATTAATGATAAAACTTTAGAGCTAAAAATAAGGGCTTCTGCAGGACTTTACATAAAAGAGTTAATAACTGGAGATAATGGCAGAACAAAGCCAAATATTAGTGAAATTTTAAATAATAAGCCTAAAAAGATTTTATTGGATGTAATAAAAATCCATGGGGTGATGAAATGAGAATAATAGTTCCTTTGGCTGAAGGTTTCGAAGAAATAGAGGCAATTACAATTATAGATGTTTTGAGAAGAGGGGGGATAAAAGTTGATGTTGTTGGCTTAGAAGATGAGATTGTAGCTGGTAGAAATGGTGTTAAAGTTTTATGCGATAAAATAATTAGCGAAGTTAAACCAGAAGATTATGATGGTATAGTTTTGCCTGGGGGAAATCCTGGTTATAAAAATTTAGAAGAATCTCAGGCAGTTATTAATATGATAAAAGCTTTAAATTCTAAGGGTAAGTTAGTTGCTGCTATTTGTGCTTCTCCAACAATTTTAGAAAAAATTGGAATTTTGGAAGATAAGAAAGCTACTTGCTATCCTTCCATGAAGGATAAAATAAAAAATTATGTTGATGAGAGAGTTGTGATAGATAAAAATGTTATAACTTCGCAAGGACCGGCGACGGCTTTAGATTTTGCTTTAGAAGTTTTAAGATTCTTAAATCCTAATGCTTATGAACAAGTTAAGAAAGACTTATTAGCTTAAAATGCAAAGGAATTTTTATGGCTAAAAAATCCCAAGGATTTAGAGTCAAAACAAGAAAGAAGCTTTCAAGAGAAGCTAGGTATAGGCCAACTATAACAAAATTTTTGCAGAAATTTGAAATTGGAGATAAAGTTATAATTGAACAAGAGCCAACTAGTTTTAAAGGAATGCCATTTTCAAGATTTAAAGGAATGGTAGGGGAAGTTATTGAAAAGAGAGGAAAAGCTTATGTGGTTAAAGTAAAAGTTGGAAACAAAGAAAAAAAGGTTATTTCTAGACCAGAGCACCTAAAACCTGCATTTTTAAAGTAAGGAAATTAATTTTTTTATTGGTGAAAATATGGAAATAATAGATGAAAAACCAATAACTTTTGCAGAAGCCAAAGAGATTTTAGAAAGTAAGAGTAAAAAAGAGTTAAAATATGAGCAAGCGAATGCATTAGAACATTTGAAAAAATTTACCAAACTCTCTTTGAAAGAAGAGGAAAAGCTTAAAGAAGAGTTGAGAAAAATTAGTAAGCTTAATGAGAATCATATTGTATTAATTTGCAATTTTTTGCCAACAACAAAAGATGAATTAAGAGCTGTACTTTACAAAGACTACAATTCTTTTGAAGAAGCTGAACTCAATTCTATTATTGAAATCGTTAAAAAGTTTGCATAAGGGGTGATTTCTTGGTAAAAGAAGAATATTTAATAGTTTTAGATTTTTTACCAATGGGAAAAGCTATTGATAAGAGGCCGGAACCTACAGTTCAAGGAATTGGAGAGAATTACTTTTCTTTATTGGAAGTTGTGGTTAAGAAAAATTCTCAATTAAAGCCAAAAGATAGGATTTATATTGGCTCTGGAAAAAGAGATGTGGTTGAATATATAAAAAGGAGAATAAAGTATGATGAGCTAACTAGCTTAGCCAAGAGTATTTTGGAAGAAGTCATAACCGAAATAGTAACAAAAAATGAAAAAAGATTTGTTAATTTTTTTAATACAGCTCCTCCAATCTCAACAAGAATACACTCTTTAGAATTATTGCCAGGCTTAGGAAAAAAACATTTGTTTAACATATTGCAAGAAAGAAAGAAAAAACCATTTGAGTCTTTTGAGGATTTGAAAAATAGAATAGAAATGTTGCCAGACCCTAAAAAAATGATTGTTAAAAGAGTTTTGGAAGAATTGCAAGAAAAAGATAGGCATAGACTTTTTGTAGCTTAAATAGCCCCGGGCGGATTCGAACCGCCGTCCCCGGGTTTCTTCCTTTCATCTTTTTTCAAAGCTTTAGTTAAAGACCAAAGCCCGGTATCCTTGGCCGCTAGACGACGGGGCTATATACCTAAATTAAGTTTTAAGATTTTATTGATAAATAAATTTTTGGATTGTAAGCTCGGTTTAAATAAAAACTTTAGGTTTGTGAGATAATTTTTGTCCCATATGGGACAAACCAAAAAATCATTTTTGCTATGAAGTAAATGTTAATGGAGAATGCTAAAGATAAAAAAACTAAATAAAAGTTGATTTTTAGAAAAAGGCAACATATAGCGCTCCATTAATTACTCTTCCTAACCTAGAAAAATTCTCTGCCACATGAGCTTTTTCATAAATTATCATGCTATAGATTCCATCTGAAATATTCCAAATTAAAGGTATTACTGGAGAAAAAACTCCACTCAAATTTGCTATTATTCTACCATACCTTAAAAATTGGTATGGGAAAAACTTTTCCTCTTTATACATATAGTTTGAAATAACTCCATCTAAAACACCCCAAGAAATCAAAATTGCTCTTAGCCAACCAGCAAAAGATGTAACAATTCTAATGATAAAACCTGCTAGAAATATAGTTGGTAATGATAAGGCTTCATAAACCCTCTTTTTTATCTTTTCAATCCTTCTATCTTTTTTTCTCTCACCAAATACATCAAACAGTTTGTTAATTATTGGCTTCATATATAATTAGTTATTTTTTCCTTAGCTTTTTAAAGCTTATTGATTAGAG
>JBMFIJ010000017.1:0-8955 GCA_049976365.1 Candidatus Aenigmatarchaeota archaeon
TCACTTAACCTTTTCCACTTTTCTTCTATGATTGGTTGGAGAGTATAAGCTATTGCAATTGTCTTAGTCATTTTACTCACCACCCAAAGCTTCTCTCAACTTAACCAATTCACTTTCTGGTAAATCAGTCAAATAATGTAATATTCCAGTTACATATCTTTCAGCAACTTTAGGTCCTTTTTCTCTAATTCCCTTCTCTATTCCTTCTTTCCAAGATTTGAACCACTTTTCTTCTACTTGCTTTAATGGAATTGAAATTACAATAACTGGTTTTTCTTCTACTTCTAAAACTTTTGCCTCAACTTCTGGTTTTTCTTCTATAACTTCTACTTTTGGCAACTTAATTTCTTTCTTTTCCAACAATTCAGTAGCAGTTATGATTTTTGGATACTCTTCCATAGAAAAGAGTGAAAATCTCTATTTATAAGTTTTTGTCGGACATTCAAGCAGCTTCTTTGAGTTTCTTTTGCTCTCTTTCTAAATAAAGTCTTATTTCTTCAGCAGTCTTTCCTATTAGAAGGTCTTCTTCATAAAATAATGCGGGCACTGGTTCTTCAAAAGTAAAACTCATCTTCTCAGGTATTAAAAATCCCCATTCAATCTTAAAATTGCCTCGAATGTCCATTTCACGATGGGGTGATATTTTTGCAATCCTTTCCTCGCCCGTTTCTGTTTTGAGTTTAAGGAAGTATCTACCATCAGGTCCAACGAATCGTGGTTTTATTAATTCAATTTTCTTTACTTTTACTGCTTCTCCTTCTTTCAACTCTTTTAATTCTTTTTCCTCTTCCATAGAAAAGAGTGAAAATCTCTATTTATAAGCTTTTGTCTGACATTAAATAGCTTCTAAAAGTTTCTTCTGCTCTCTTTCACAACATTCACCTATCCATTCTGGTAGTACAAAATGAAGTAAATGTTCTAAGTCTTCAACTAATGGTTTCATAATTATCTCTGCCGCTATAGCTGGGCTTTTTGCTTTTCTTGCCTCTTCTATTGCTCTTTCTGCTCTTTTAACTACCTCATTTATTCGTTCTCTTATACCACTTTCTAATTTACAAATATCAGCAATATCATTCAGGCTCTTTCCATACATTTTAGTATAAAAAGAAATAGCTTCGATTCTTTCTTCCATTTCCTTGTCAGTTTCAGCTTCGGCTAATTCGAACATATGGTGTGAAATTTCTCCTAAGTCATCTGCTGCAAGCAGTGCTAAAGAAATACAAGTATCACATTTTCGTTTCATATATAAAATTATACAGAATTTATAAGCTTTTGTCGGACATTCTTTCTTTTCTCAATTGACTTAAATTTTTCAGAAGTTTCCATTCTCCAGCTTTCTTAAAATTTTTATAATCAAAAAGAATAGAAATAATTCTCCCTTGCTTCATTCTGATTTTATCTGCTCTAATTCTTCCATAGCAATCTTTGTATCTTTTTCTCAATCTTAAAATTTCTTGCTTTGGTAAATAAACTGGGAAGCCATTAATTGTTATTACAAAATGAAAACCTTTTCCAGAAGAGCTTCTTCTGTAATAAATCTGATAATCTTTAAACCTTTTCAAAATTCTTTTTGCTATTTCTATTGCGTGTTTTTTGCTATCAGCATCAAAATTTAATGGAGCATATCCATACTTGTTGAATAGATATTGAATTAAGTATTTACCTTTTTTGTCGCTTATTGTGAATTCTCTTCCTACTTTATACTCTTCCATATCTTATCCCAACATTTATCGCAAATAAAAAGTTCTTCACTTGCTATTAAATCTTTTCCTTCATAAAATTCAATTTTTAATCGTTTCAGTTTTTTTCTTTTAGCAATTTTATCAATTGTATCTTTTGGATTTGTTGTTTTAGCAAGAGTTTTGCCACAAATACCGCAAGATATTTCAAAAGTATATTTTTTATTTTTTCTTTTCACTTTCCCACCCCCATAAGTTATTATATTTTAAAAGCTTAAATACTTTAATAATAAATTTAAAATGGGGGTGGTGAGATGAGTGAAGATGTATTAAAAGAAGTTAATGAAATTCCAAGTAGAGAAAGAAAAAGCATCTACAAAAAAATAGTTAAGCAGTTCTTAGAAAGCAATATGAAAATGGCTGAAGTTGATATAGACAAGCTCATAGAAGATGGAAAGACAAAAGCAAACAACATTTTAGGATTATACAATTCTTTCAAGTGGGCAATAGAAACTTCAGAAGCAAAATTCAAAGTCAAAGTTATAAGAAGGAGAGGAAAAATTTATTTAATGAAAGTGGGTGAGTAAATGTTCAGCGATTTTCTAAAAAAGTTGCTAAAAAAGGAAAACAAAGAAGCTTCTAAAGATGAAGGTAATTTAATTGAAGCAGAAAAGAAAGTTAAGATATACTCTTTAAACTTAATAGTAGATAAAGAGAAAGTAGAGCACGTTCAAAAAGTTATAGAAGATATAGTGAATAAAGATAGTTCATTTCCAAAACCAATACAGCAAGGTTATTTGATTGTTCTCAGTGGTTCCGAAGATTTAAACGATTTACATAGAAAGGGAATGTGGCTGACTAAAAAAGTTGATGGAATTATTGGATATTTCATTAGAGAGGTTAAGTAATGAAGGGGCAAGTTGGATTAGGCAAAGTTTTAGAAGCGATAAGAAAAGCTATAAGAAGGATTGTTGTTAGAAAGCAGAGAATTTACTTTTATAGAGTAACTTATAGTGGGACTGTTGAGGTCCCACCAGATTTGAGAAGAATGGATAAAGAGTATAGAGAGAGAACGAAAATAATTTGGGAATTGACTTTTGAAGAGCCACCTTTTTTTAGAAGCTTCACAGATAATGAAAGGGATTTTTATAAAAGGTATGATAGAATTATAAGAGATTTGATAAAAGAGCAAGAACTTAGAATGATGGCTTGGAAATCACCAACTGGAAAAATAGGAGCTTTAAGTTGGAAGGAATGGGTTCCAGTAGAGGAGGTTCCAAGAGAATATTTGGAAGCTTATAGAAAGTCTGCTTTAACTGAAGAGGAGAAAATTCAATTGGCAAAAGGATATGTTCATTTCCCAGCAAGACCAATTCTTTTAGTTAAAGATGTGGAAATAGTAAAAACGAGTAGCTTTTATAAGGGTGAGAGAGTTGATTTCATAGAAGTTCCAGCTGGTAAATATACGAAGGCAAAAGATAGATACACTTTTACTGTTTATAGACCTCCATATACAATGGACGAACAAATTTGCTCTTGGACTGACGAATTCACTCACGACTTATAGGAGTAAAATATTTAAAGCTTTATTTTAAATTAAAATAATATGGAAGTTAGAATAAAAATATGGGATTTGGTTTATGTTTTTATACTCGCAATTCTTTTTATACTCTATTTTTACTTCATATTTAAAATGGGTATCGTAGATGCTATATTTACAACACTTCTAATTTCCATTTTCTTCTTCTTCATTCCAATTTTTGTTAGAGGAGAAGATAGGGAACAAAATGTGCCAAAAGAGTGATAGCAAGATATTTATAAAGAGATGTTAAATTTAAATTATTGGAAAATGGTTGAAAACCACCAAGTATTGAACTAAAGAGTATGGGAGTAAATAGATTGCCATTTGATGACACCAATTGCTTGGTGGTCAATTTACTTTTTCTTAACATAAACAACAAATCTATTTCCACCATCTAAAATCCATTTAACATTAAAATACTGTTTCCTATTTTTGAGCCATAAATCCGCAACCCATTTAGGAATTTCATATTTCTTAACAATATCATCTAAAGAAATCCAACCTTTCTTTGAGTTTATTTCCTCTTCTATTATTTTCCAGTAATCCAAGTTACTCCCCAGCGAGAGCCTTGGCTAAAGCTTTGAATTGATTTTCTACCCATTGAAGATAGTCAGGAAACAGTTCCTTAATAACCTTAAACCTAATTTCTAAATCCCCCACATTTCTTGTATCCCACATTAACCTTCCCATTACTGTCCTAACTATATCCCTTGCTTTTTCTCCATACTTTTCTCTAAGTTTTGATATATTTTCTTCTTGGAGAGAGCGGAGCTTCTCAAAAAACTCTTTTTCTTCCATTTTTTTAACCTATTCACCAATTATCTCTCTTAATTTTTTAATATAAGGTGCGACGCTTTCTTCTTCGCCAATTTCAACCCCAAAAGCAGAACCTACCCACTCTCTCGCCCATTTTTCAGCATCTTTTAAATATTTTGGAAATGTTTCTTCAGCAACTGCTTTTGCTCTTTCTGGGTGGTCGTGGTCGAAATACTTAAAAGCATATCCAACTGCTCTACCGTAGGCTTGTCATATTGCTCTATTTATTAAAGTTTCTGTATATCCCTTTGCCTTCATTTTGTTTCTCAATTCTTCAATTTCTTTTTTAAACTTTTCCATAAACTCGTCATACCATTGCATAGGAAAAGTAAAATTAGCTATTTAAAAGTTTTTGTCTGACGCTTAAACTAATTCTTGAAGTTTCTTTTTAAGTTTCTCGCTCAATCTCTTAAAGCCCTCTTCTGTTATCAGCTCTCTTCTATGTGCCTCAGTTAATCCCAACATTATGCTAAAAATTTTATCTGGGTCAAACTCTACTATCCTATCTATTTCCTGTTCTATTCCTCTTTCAATATCCTTTTTACCTTCCTCAATCCATTTATCTAATTCCATAAAATCACCTAAACAGCACCTTCAAGTTTCTTTTTTGCTTTTTCTTCAGAAATTTTCAAAGTTTGTTCCCAAATATCTTCTGGTAATTTAGATAAAACAAAAGAAACCGCAAATGCTAAATAATCTGAATCTATGCCTTTGCTTAAAAGTTCTTCTCTATATTTTCCAAAAATTTCTCTAAGAGCTTTTGTAAATTCTGGGTCTAATGGAGCTATTTTCTTCTTTCTCAACTCTTTAACAGTTTCTCTTAATTCTTTAATCTGCTCTGCTGTTAAAATTTCGTGTAATTCTTTATATTCCATAAAATCACTTCTTATAAACTCCCAATTCTGGAGTATAAACTTCTATTTCTGTCTCTTTCAAAATTTCTTCAAAACTTCTTGGTTTTTCTCCAACAGCCTCTTTAAGCTCTTTTTCCTTTTTATATTTCTCCCAAGCTTTAGATATTACTTCTCCTGCTTTCTTTAGACCTTTTGCTTCAATCTCAGCAATCTTTTTCAGAATTTCTACCATCTTTTCCCTTGCTTCGGGAGAAATTATTTTCTCTTCTTTTTTCAAAGCCTCTGCTGGTTTGGGTGCTTCTCCATATTCTTTCTTTAAAGCTTCCATAACTTCGGCTAAACTTTCTTCTGCCATAAAAAAAGTAAAAAGTTAAGTTTAAAAGGTTTTGTCAGACAAAGAAATTTAAATAAACAGCTGAGAGTATCATATGGAAGAAGAAATAATTAAAGAAATAATTAAATCTGGGTTTGAGATAAGAAGAATTTTTGAAAAGGATAATGAAATAATAATTGATTTTAAACACAAAAATATTGAAGAAGAGGAGCCCATATTTTTCTCTTCAATAGAAATAGATAAGGAAAAAAATACTATTTCTGGAACTATAAGATATAGACCGAGAGGAGATTATGCTTCTTTTGAAATTTCAGAACCTTTCATAATTCCTCACGCATATTTTAAAGATAGAATTCTCTCTATAACATTTAGAAACTTCAGTAAAGATAGATTAGATGAGCTATTGAGTTCTGCTTTGACATATAGCTAATTATTTCCTTTTAACTCTAATTTCTTCGGCAATTTTCTTAATAGGCTCCTCTCCATAAATCACTTTTTCGAGCAAACCTTTAGCTCTTGTTAGATGCTCTCTCGTTCTGAAAAGAACCGCATCTGGACTTTTTATAGTAGGGATTTCAAAACCCAAAACTTCCTCTGGAATTATATAGCTTAATCCTTTTATAGTATCGTCAGTAGCCATATACAAATAGGCATATTCTTTCCAAGTTGGTAAGTTTCCGAAAATTGCCATTTATACCAACCCCTTTTCTGGACTAACACCAACTTCAATACCAGCTTTAACCATTTTCTCCAAAGGAGTTCTTGGAACTTCCATAATATCTAAAAGCTGATTTAATTTTTTATGCCATTTTTGAATTGATTCTCTCAAAAACTCTTCATCTTTCTTAGGTTTCCATAGCTCAAAATATGTTGTTGAAGCAATATCATAAATCTCTTTTGCTACCTCTTTTTCCTTTTCTGTAAAAAGTTTAGAAGGAAATGTTAATTCAAACTTTTTTTCTGCCATATTTTTAATTCAAATTTCATTTAAAAAGCTTTGTCAGACCGCCACCCTTTAATCATTTATCATAGTAGTCTAAGCTTCATCATTAAAATTATTTTTCGGCTAAAGCTTTAAAGAGTTTCATATCAACTTTACCGCTTTCTTCTCCCCAATACTTTTTAGGTAATTGAGAAAAATGTTCAGCTAACCTATAAACCCAATATTCGCTACTTTCTTTCAAATCTTCCCTTTTAGAAGCTCTTTCTTCTATAATTTTTTGAAGAATTGGATTATCAGTAATGAATCTTGCCATTCCAGAAATCCAAGCTTTTTTCCACTTTTCAGCAATTGGAATAGAATCTTCCATAAGAAAAATTCACTTCAAAAAATATAAAAAGAGGGAAGGGGTTTTACTCCCCAGCAACAGCCCTTCTTAAATTCTCTGCATATTTGTCTGCTTTTCCTTCAATAGCTTTATTGAAATCCTCTGGAGTCACTCCTGAGACTCTTTCAAACCAAACTGGTGTAAGAACGTTTCTTGTAGTTCCTGCATAAGCTGCAAAGTTTTTATCATATCTCTCTTTTGCTTCTGGAGATGTTACTCTCTTATGCCACTTTTCACCCTTCCCAGCGGTTTTTGCAGCCCATTTTTTCTTTCCATATTCTAAAGTCTTTACCATTGTTCTCACCTGATAAGATGTTAAAAAAACCCTTTATAAGCTTTTGTCTGACATTTTTTGTCCGACAAACTATATAGTATAAACAGCCCAAAGAACAAGCAAAATAAAAGGAATAAAATACAGGAACCACATATTTGGAGCATCTACTATGTAACTCCTTATAAATAGGAAAAGCATAGCTATAAATATTAAAAATATTACGTTTATCGTATATCTAATCGCTGAGCTTCCTTTCACTTTTATCCCCTAAAATATATTTCCTTTTGAAATTTTCAACTATTGATTTAGTATCTATATCACCAGTTAATAATCCCATTTGGAAGTAAATTAAAACGCTTCTTATAAAATCGCTCAAATTTGTTCCACAGGCTTCTGCAAATTCTTCAAAGTATTTTTTAAGCTTTGAAGACATTCTGACAGTAACTTTTACTTCTCTATTTTCCAAGTTATCAACTTTAATTTTTTTATTCATTAAGTTTTCTTTGCTAATTTCAGATGCAAAGTGAGTTACTATGCTATTAATTAATTCATCAAAGTTCATATTGTTCATTCTCGCAAATTTATCCATATTCAGCCTCATCTCTTTTGTCATCTTAATCGGAACTTTTAGAGTAACATATTCCTTCACGATAATAACCTCCATATAATCAAAACTACTATAGAGATTAGAATAATTATTCCGCCTATGTAAAATGATTGTTGTGGTGAAGCATAGCAGTTTCCAGTTTCATTATTACAGCCCCAAGAACAATACTCCAATTCTAGCTTTGTAATGTTGTAAGTTTTCTTATTGATTTCCCAGGTTGCTGTTTTTGTTACTAATCTATGGGTTGAGTTGTAGCAAGTTGATGATGTTTCGGGGGTGGAATGTAAAGCTAATAATAAACCAATTATATCTTCTTGGGCTTGAGAAACTGCTTCAGTTAAGTTTCCTGTAATGTTTAAAGTTACGTTAATGGTAACGTTAGAAATATATTCGCTTAACTGCCTTTCAATTACATCAAAGGCTGAAGAAACATAAAATGTTTTAGCGCTTCTTATCGTTTTATTGCTTCCATACAAATTTAACTTACATTCAGCAACTTCTAAATAAGTTCCATATTTATTAGGAATGGTGAAATTAGACGTATAAAATCCATTTTTGTATTCCAATTTATTGTAAAATATCAGTTGAAAATCTGGATTGAAAATATAACCGTAGCATTCAGCATTATCTATTGGGTTTCCAAAAATATCCGAAACTTGAACTATAAAAGAAGCGTTTTCACCTGGAATGTATTGAGCTTTTGCTATTCCTAAAAAGAGAAAAAATATTATTATTGGAATGAATTTCCTCATTTTCTTTATTTGTTTAAATATTTAAAAATCTATTCCAATACCCATTCCAAGATTTTTATAGTTGTGTTATATTCATCAATATTTCTAATGTTAAATTCTGGAAAATATGGATACCAATCAAATTTTAGATTTTTTAATCTTTCTAAAACTTCTCTAATTTCTTCTTCACTTCTCATTTTCTATAACATACCCCAAAGAGAAATGAAGATTGTTAGAATAACTGCTATTCCAATCATTGATAAAACTAAAGAAACTAATGGGTTTTTTGTTTTTAATAAATCTATGTCAAAGAAGAATCTTGTTACTAAGAAGAAGAATGAAATTCCCATTCCTAATCCAACTAAAGATTTGAATATTGGGTGTATGATAAATATAGCTTTTACTAATGGCAAGTAATCAATATTATCAGTAGCTAAAACATATGGGTCATCGCAAAAGCCATCTTTATCAGTATCATTACAAATATCTGAATGGCTTGTTCCGTTTGGGTTAATCCATAAATTGCCTCCTATATAACCTAAAAACCGATTCCAAATGTTTTTTCCTCTTTCTCTTGTAATATTCCAGTAATTAGGATAGATGTATCCTTCGAAACCAACATTATTTATATTATTAAAGATGTTGTTATAAATTAAATTTGGTCCATCAATTCCAGCAGAGTATAAATAAATTCCGTAGGTATTGTTTTTAATTATTGAGTTTTTAATTGTGTTGAAAGATGACTCAAAG
>JBMFIJ010000018.1:0-8159 GCA_049976365.1 Candidatus Aenigmatarchaeota archaeon
TTTTACAGTAATACTTAACTATGCTTTCATTAAGAAAAGGAATGCAGTCTTCAACAATTTTTCCTATTTTGAAAGTTGTGTCAAAAGGAATCCAGATTCCATCTTCACCTTCAAAATACTGAATGCTTTCTTCCTTAGCATAAAATGAGATTTCATTGACAATATCTTCTATTTCTTTTGAAGGAAAGAAAACTTCTGGCCAAGCATGCTGACAATTTTCAATATATCTTATTCTAACAATACTTCCGGCTGATGAAGAAAGAGAGGCAAAAAGAATTGCTTGATCGTCGCATTTTCCAGCTTTCAATCTTAAAGTTTCTTTTGCTTCTTGAGTATTTGCATAACCAGGCAAGTATTTGATGTTATTTTTTATCCATTCGTATATTTTGAAGTTGTATAAAACATAAGGATAAACAGAAGAGCCAAAGTTTGGAAGTAAATTAGATACAAACATTTTCATTTCTTCGCTATCATCTATTTTTTCTTCACATTCAAGATTAACAAAATTTTCTATAGCTTTATTATAGAGAAGTCTTACATCTGGTTGAAAATAAATGCAATTTCCTTTAGTTTCATTGCACTTTAAAAAACCCAATTTACATTCTTGATAGCAATGGTTATTGCAAAATATTGGATAAGATGAGGGACAATTTGCTGACTTAAATGACATTAAAGTTTCTTTCGCTTCTTTTAAAGTTTCATTGGACAAATAAAATTTTGTTTCAGGCAAAAATTCTTTATAAGTTTGATTGTAGATATATTCTTCTACTTTAATAAAGGGAAAATAGTTCGAGAATTGTAAAAGTAAAAAAGCTAAAAGTATCAATGCAAGTATAAACACAATTTCTTTCATTTAAAATTTTTACGATTTTACTATTAAATTAAGCTCCTTAGCTTTTTCTAAAACTCTTTCATATTCTTCTCTTTTGATCCTTCTGTTAATTTCATCAACATCTTTAGCTTTAAAACAAGGATAATATTGATCCATTATATTAACTATACATTTTCTTCCTAGATTTTTTGAAATCCACTCTAAGATTGGAAAGCTGCAACATTCAATATGATTTGGCAAAACTAAATGTCTGATAACAATTTCAGCTTGTTTAAAAGCAATTAAATGGTTTCTACAAACAACATTCCAATAATTTTTAACTTTTGTTAATTTTTCAGAGCATTTTCCAGGCCCGAATTTAAAATCAGTTAGATAAACATCTACAAAACCATCTAATAGCTTCATGCAAATTTCGCTCATGTACATATTGCTGTTCCAAATTACTGGAGTGTTTTCTTTGACATATTTGAATGTTTTCAAAATGTTTAATAAATGTGGAGTTGGTTCTCCTCCAACAAGATTAACATTCCTACATCCTTCTCTTCTTCTTAAATCAATAATTCTTGCTAATTCTTTTGGATTTATAGCTTCTGCTGGTTCTAGTCTAAAACTTATCGTATAATTTTGACAAAAAATACATTGCATATTGCAAGAATAGAAGAAAATTGTGTGAGAAGGAGTTATGAAACTTTCTTCTCCCATGTGAACAAATTCGCTAGATATTAACATTTCTTTTCCAATTGAACAAAAACCTTTTCTTCCTTTAATTCTATTTACATGACATTTCCATTCACAAAGCTCACAGTTTTCTAAAATTTTCTTAGCAATTTCTATTTTTAAGTCAAGTAAAGATGGATGTTTTTCACTTCTAATTTTTTCATTATTCAATTCTTCATAAAAAATTTCCATTAGGTTATCATGTATCTTTAAGAGTTCTTCTATGCTATTATCATTTCTTTTTTCATATTCAATTGCTCTTAAAATTTTAAATTTTGGTAAACATTTTCTCTCTAAAATATTGAAATATCTCTCTAAAACCAACCTTATTTCATTATCTTCATTTTCGATAAAAGCATCAAAAAATAAAATTTTGCTCATAATTTAATTTATGAACGTGTTAAGATATTTTCAAGCTCTTTATAAGGATTACTCGAAGTTTGCTTTAAAAGAGTATGAAAAGAATATTCATAATTGGATGGGTGTAAAAGAGATTAAAAATGTTTCGGAAGAATTGATTAAGAAAATTTTTTTGAATTACATGCTAGATACCTTTTTCATTTTCGTGGATAAGATTAGAACTCTCTATTTTGAGAATAGTATAGAAAGCGTGATAAAGAAATATAGCGAGGGACTATGGAGTTCTTACTTGATTTTAGAATTTTTGAGAGAAAAATCAATTATTGAAATAAGAAATGGAAAAATATCTTTTCTCAAAGATTTTAACAGTTTCTATTTAAAGCCTCTTAGTGAAAGAGAAGTAAAAAACTTACTAAAAAGAAAAATTAAATTAAAAAACTTGGAAATACCAGTTGCTTTGAATTTACAGATAAAAGATTTTGTTTGGAAGGAAAAATTTGATCAATTGCCAATAGATACAAAATCAGCTATTTTTGTTGTCTCAAAAATTTCTCACTATTATCCTTTCAAGAACTTTTTTGCTTTTATAGGAGACGATGATTTTATTTCAATTATTTTTAAGCTAATTTATCCAGAAATGAAAATAACTGTTTTTGATGCAGACGAAGATTTATTACAATCAATAGAGAAAGTTGCTAAAAAATTTGATATTGAAATAAAAGTCAAGAAAGCTAGAGTAGAAGAAAATTTTAATAAAACTAACAATTTTTATGGTTGCATAACAAACCCACCTTATAATTTAAAAGGTTCTATAACTTTCTTAGAATTTTCAAAAAAACTTCTTTCTAAGGAAGGCGGAAGATGTTTTCTAATTTTAGGCAATGAAGCAATAGGAAGAAGGTATTTAGAGTTACAGAAAAAGATAAGTGAAAGTTTTATCATAAGAGAGATAATTCCTTCAAGAATTTCTTATCCGTTTTATGAAAAATTAACTGAAGATAGGGAAATTTTAGAAAGGTTGAAAAGCTATGGTGTAAAAATTGAAAAAAGAAAAATTCTGTTTGCTTCTCTTTATGTTTTAGATTTCGTTAATGAAGAGCCAGAAAAAATCAATTTCAATTCGACAATCTATACTTACCTATAAAGATTTAAATGAGTTTTTAAAATAATAATTAGGAGACTTTGGGACGATGAATATTAATGAAGAAAATGAAGGTCAAACATTTATCAGCAAAGTTAGAAAATTGTAGAATAGATTTAGATTTGTTTAGCGATGAGTCTTTTATTTCAAAAGTTTTTGATGAAATTGTTAAAGAGCTTGACATGATTTTCATAAATAAGGTTTATCACAAATTCAATCCCCATGGCTTAAGTATGGTTTATATCATTGCAGAAAGTCATATAGCAATTCATACCTGGCCTGAATTAAGAATGATTGATTTAGAAATAGTTACTTGTAAAGATAGTTCAGATGTTTTAAAAGGTTTGGAAATAGCAATTAAACATTTCAAGCCAGAAAATATAGAGAAAAATGTTTGGGAATATACAGTTTAGTAATAATAATTAAAATGGAACTTCCTTTTGATCCAATAGAAAGAGCCAAAGAAGTTGAGGATATTGTTGCTAATGGAGAAAAAAGAAAATATTATCGCTTCAGATATGCAAGCTACTATGGAGGAATTGTAACTGCAGATACTGTTGGTTGTTGTTTTTTATGTGCATACTGCTGGAACTATTTCAGAAATTTAAATCCAAAAGGAGTTGGAAAATTTTATTCTTCTTTGGAAGTTGTGAATAATCTGCTTGAAATTTCTTTTAGAAAAAATTGCAAAAAATTTAGGATTAGTGGAGCAGAGCCCATACTTGGGAAAAAATCTTTTTCCCATTTAGAAAAAATTTTAGAGCTATTAAATCAAAAAATTGAAAATTTAGAATTCATAATAGAAACTAATGGTTTACTTCTCGGTTACAAAACAGAACTTATTGAAAGACTTAAAAAATACAAGAAATTTATTTTTGTTAGAATTTCTTTAAAAGGTTGGGATGAAATTTCTTTTGAAAAAATTAGCGGAGCAAGAAGAGATTTTTTTATTTACCCAATAAAGGCTTTAAAAATTCTGAAAGATAGTGGAATAGAAGCATGGCCCGCTATAATGTATGATATTTTTAGAAGCAATGGTTTGCAAAAAATTAAAGAAATTCTAAAAAAGGAAGTTGGTTCAGATGAAGTGGAAATTGAATATTTAGAATCCTATCCTTTTGTTGTTAGAAATTTAAAAAATAGAGGAATTGAAATTTAATAATTTATCTCTTCAATTTTTGTTCAATTTCATACACTAATTTTCTAGTTTTCGCTACAGTATCAGGATTTACTGAAATACTGTCAATTCCACATTTTACTAAAAATTCTGTGAAATCTGAATAAAAGGAAGGAGCTTGCCCACAAATTGAAACAGTAACATTGTTTTTATGAGCAACTTTAATTAATTCTTTGATAGCTTTACGTACAGCTTCATTTCTTTCATCAAAATATCCCATATTAGCAAGAATGGCAGAATCTCTGTCTACACCTAAAATTAGCTGAGTTAAATCATTACTCCCAATTGAAAAACCATCACACAATTTAGAAAACTTATCAGCAAGGAAAATTATGCTTGGAACTTCTGCCATTAGCCAAATTTTGAAATTTTCGCTTCTCTTCAAACCTTCCTCTTCCATTATTTTTAAACATTTCTCAACTTCCCAAACTGTTCTAACAAATGGTAGCATAACCCACACATTATCAAGCTTATATTCTTCCCTAACTTTTTTGATTGCTTTGCATTCTAATCTAAAAGCTTTTTCAAATTCTTTGCTTATGTATCTACTTACACCTCTCCACCCTAGCATAGGATTATTTTCTTCAGGTTCGTATTTTTCTCCTCCAATAAGCTGCTTATATTCATTCGTTTTAAAATCGCTAAACCTAACAACAACAAACCTTGGATAAATTGCTTTTGCAACCATAGCTATACCTTCAGCAAGTTTATCTACATACTTTTGCTCTTCTCCCTTTTCAATTAGATAATTTGGATGTTCTTTAACCCATTCAGCAATTATAAACTCAATTCTCATTAAACCAATTCCTTCAAAAGGCAAATTTTTATACTTTTCTATTTCTGTTGGTACACCAAGATTCATCAAAATTTTTGTTTTTGTTTTTAGCTTAGCAGCCTCTTCTACGGAAACCTCTAAAGCTTTTTCTCTAGCTAAAAGTTCTTTTATTTCTCCTTCATAAACTAAACCAGTTCTTCCATCTAAAGTTATTATCATATTATCTTTCAAAATATCTAAAGCGTTAGAAGCTCCAACTATGCAGGGAATTCCCATTTCTCTTGACACAATGCTAGCATGAGATGTCAAGCCCCCCTCGGTAGTTATTATACCAGAAGCTATTTTCATAAATGGTGTCCAATCGGGAGAAGTCATTCTTGTAACTAAAATATCTCCCCTTTCAATTTTGTTTTTTGCTTCTTCTATGCTTAAAGCAACTTTAACTTTACCAATTGCAACTCCAGGAGAAGCTGCTAAACCTTTTAATATTGGAGTTTTAGAAACTATTACTTCGCTCTCTTTCTTTTCATAGAAAACAGTAACAGGTCTACTTTGAACTAAATAAATTTTTCCGTTTTCAGAAGCCCATTCAAAATCTTGCGGAAAATTATAATGCTCTTCTAACTTTTTTGCTAATTGCCATAATTGATTAATTTCATCTTCTGTCAAGCAAGCTTTTTTTCTCATTTCTTCTGGAACTTCTATTTCTTCCAATCCTTCCTCTTTAGTTATTTTCATCTTTTCTTTTGTTCCAATGTGAAACTCTAAAATTTTTCCGCTTTCTTTATCCAAAACATAAGTATCAGGATTTACTTCTCCGCTAACAACAGCTTCACCTTGTCCATAAGAAGCTTCAATAACAATTTTGTTTTTTTCTCCGCTAACAGGATGAATTGTAAAACCAATACCAGCTTTGTATTTTCCTTGCAAATATTCTTCTTTACTTAAAACTCCAAGCTGTTTTTGAACAGGAACAGCAATGTAAACTTTTTCATGCTTAAACCTTTTTTGATGTCTATAAAAAGTTGCTCTAGGTGTAAATAAAGAAGCCCAACATTTTTTTACAGCGCTTACAACATTTTCTTTACCTTTAACATTGAGTAAAGTTAATTGCTGTCCTGCAAAACTAGCTTCTGGAACATCTTCTGCTGTTGCACTACTTCTAACAGCAACGTATTCTTCTTCTTTACCGTATTCTTTCGATAATTCTTCATAAGCCTTTATTATCTCATTTTTAATTTCTTCAGGTATTTCAGCATTTTCTATTAATTCTCTAATTTTCTTAGTACCTTCTTCTAAGCTTTTTGGATCATTATAATCTATTTCTTTCAAAATTTCTGAAATTTTCTTCTTCAGTTTCGTTTTTTTCAAAAATTCTTTGTAAGCTTCGGCTGTAACAACAAAAGCATTTGGTACAGGCAAATTTGCATTAAACATTTCTCCTAAATTTGCAGCCTTGCCACCAACTAAAGGAATATCATTTTTTGTTAATTCTTTTAACCATTTTATAAATCTCATTCTATTATATTGCTTTCTATTTTAAAATTTTCTGACTTAAATCTATAATGAAGCTTGCTGTACTTTTTACTGGCGGAAAAGATTCAACATTAGCTTTGATAAAAGCTAAAAAAGAAAACGAAATTTCTTGCTTAATTACTATGATTCCAGAAAATAAGGAAAGCTTTATGTTTCATGCTTACAATATTGAATTTACGAAATATCAAGCAGAAGCTATGAACATTCCAATAATTTATGGTAGGACAAAAGGAGAGAAAGAAAAAGAAGTAGAAGATTTGAAAGAAGTTATTAAAAGAGCTAAAGAAAATTTTGGGATAGAAGGAGTTGTTAGTGGTGCAATAAGATCTAATTATCAATATTCTAGAATAGAGAAAATTTGCAAGCAATTAAATCTAAAAAATGTAGCACCGCTTTGGCAAATGGATGAAATTGAAGAATTAAAGGAAGTTTTAAACGAAAAAATAAAAGCAATAATTGTTTCAGTATCTGCATATCCTTTAACAAAAGATTTTTTAGGAAAAGAAATTAACGAAATTCTTATCGAAAAATTTAAAGAATTTAAAGAAAAATTTGGTTTTAATCCTTCTGGAGAAGGAGGCGAATACGAAACTTTTGTTTTGGACGCGCCAATTTTTGAGAAAAAAATCAAAATAGAAGATTTTGAAATTGTTGAAGAAGAAAATTCTGCGTATATGAAAATTAAGAAAGATTCGCTAAATGATAAACTGCTATAATTTTTTTCTAATTGTTTCCTCAAGCCTTTCCGCTTCCGCTTTTTCAATTTTTTTCCTTAACGAAACTTCTGTATTTATCAAACTTTTTAAAGCTTCTTCTAAATTTTCTTCAACTTCTAGTTTGGCTTTTTCTATAATAAATGTTTCTGGCTCCTTAACTATTGCTTTTTTAAGAAGAAATTCTTTTTCGTTCAAAGGAGTTATAATTGCTATTCCAACATCTTTTCCTGAATGCGTTAATGAATATATTAAATCTCCATCTAAAGATTCTCCAATTTTTTTAGTGCCATAAACAAAAGACTCTGTTGCAAAAGATTTTAAGCTTTCTTGAACAATTTTCTCAATTTCTTCTTGAGGAATTCTCTTAAAACAAAACACTCTTAAAGTTTCTGGCTTCCAAACTACTTCCTTCTTGCTTTCATCAAACTCATATTCTATAGAAATTCTAACTAGATCACCTTTTTCTAACTTTAGCTTGTTTATTAGGATGTCAAAAATTAGCTTGTTTAATTGAGCTGAAGCATAAGCTAACTTTTTACTAACTTCTTTATCTTTGACTTTATCTTTTAATTGAGCAAATAGCGTTTTTCTTATTTTTTTGGCATAAGCTCCAACTATAACAAAACCAGAAGATAGTCTCATAAATTAATTTGACAGTAAGAAGTTTTAAATTTTTTGATATTTACTAGTTTTTCCATCTTTCTTCATAAGAAGATATCAGATTGAGAAAAAACAAAAAACATAAAGAAAAGATTGCGCCGGGGGTGGGATTCGAACCCACACAGGGCAAAGCCCCACCGGTTTGCTCATTACTCACATCTCGATAACTCGAGACCGGTGCCATGCCAGTTAGGCGACCCCGGCCTAAATATAATTTAAAATTTCAAAATTAGAAAACTTCACTT
>JBMFIJ010000019.1:0-7297 GCA_049976365.1 Candidatus Aenigmatarchaeota archaeon
ATCAATAAAAACTAGTGGTTGATGCATGTGTAACCAAGGGACCCAAAAGGCTTCCATTAGAATGCTTAATGTTGAAAAATAAGTATCTAAACAAAGAATAAAGAAAGCTTCCTTAGAACCATTTAGCTTGAGTTTTGGCTTTGGTCTAAGGTAAGTAGAAAAATCTATAGAAGATATCCAAAAGATGTTGTTATAGTGAATGAAGAAAAAATTGTTGATTTTTTATTAAAATTGTAAAGTTCAAAAGGTGGCAATGGACCGGCCGGGATTTGAACCCGGAGCCTCCGCCTTGCGAAGGCGGCTTTAGTAGCAATTTGTCCTACCATTAGACCACCGGCCCTTTTCGTTTTGAATTAAAATTCCATACAATATTTTGATTTTACACTACTTTTAAGACTGGAATATAAAATCTTTCTATGGAAATTCCTGAAATGAAAATTAAAGGAAGAGATTTTCTTGAGGTCGAATTTTCTGAGATGCCTGTTTTCTGGGAGAGAAAAATGAGCGAGTTAATAAAAGATAAAGTTATTTTAGATTTGAAGAATGCAAGAAAGGCTTTAGGTTTTTATGGCGATAGAACTGTTTATCTTGTATACAATCTTTGGAAAGGTATAGTAAAGTATAAGTTAATTAAAGATAAGTATAAGTTAAATTTTGATGTAACTTTGCTTAAAGGTGGAGTATTTTCTTTAGAAAAAAATGGAGAAACTTTTTTAACTTATGGTCATAAGCATGAAAAAGAAAGAGGAGAATTTTATTTTGTTCTTAAAAACGGATGCTACCTTTTGTTAGCAGATTTAAAAAAGAAAAAATGTTTTTTAGTAGAGATGAAAGAAGGCGAATCGATACTAATTCATCCTAGATTTTTACATAGATTAATATCAAAAGGGAAAGATTGTCTAGTTTTAGGAATAGTTCCAGAAGACGCTGGTCATAACTATAAAATCGTTAAAGGTAGAGGTTTTCCTTTTCATATATTCATGAAAGATGGTTGGTTAGA
Source organism: Candidatus Aenigmatarchaeota archaeon (assembly GCA_049976365.1). Classification (GTDB taxonomy): domain Archaea; phylum Aenigmatarchaeota; class Aenigmatarchaeia; order CG10238-14; family SpSt-28; genus SpSt-28. Next base: position 1,001 of record JBMFIJ010000019.1, read on the forward strand.
AATTGTTGAAAACAAAAAGTATAAAGGATTTGAAATTGAAAAGGTCTATGCTACTAAAAATAAGTTTTCTCTAAAAAAACTTCAAGAAATTCTTTTCTTTCCAAATAAAGCAAAAGCTTTTTATAAAATTTAAATGTCTGGCAAAACGACAATATTATACTCTTTGTTAAGCTTACTTTCATATCTAGTTTCTACCTTATTCTCTTTGTAAACTATTGTAAGCTTAACCAAATCTTCTCCTATTCTCAAATGTTTTACGAAAGTTCCTTCTAACTTTGGAGAAATAAATATTGTTTTACTTAAAGAATCAATCTTTAGTCCTAACAATCCTTCATCTATTGTTTTTATAATGGCTGCTGCACCCCAAGCTTGAATTAAAGATGAAAATTCTTTTCCAAGTGGCTTATTAACATAAATATCTGCATTTTCAGAATTCCAAACTTCTTTTATTGATGATAAACAAAAATCATTCATCTTAGCAAAGATTTTTCTCAAATTTTCCAAGGCCTTTTCAGTTCTTCCAGCTTTAAACTGCAAGAAAGAATGTAAAGCCAATATATGGCTCCAAGTTGCACCTAAATGATAGCTATCACTTTTATATTCATTCGATTTTTTATTAACAGTTGATAAGCCAACTTCAGTTTCAAAATTTTCTTCAATATACTTAACAAAACTTTTCTGAATAGGTATAACTTCAAAAATTGGCAAGAAAATTGGATTTATAGTTTCCAAGTTGCTTTCTAAAGAATCCAAGAAGTACTTATCTTTCTTGAACTTTTCATTTATGTTTTTCTTTAGAGCTTTTGCCAACTCCTTTGCCTCCTTAGAAGATTTATCATCGTTTAAAACTTCAAAAAGCCAGGATAAGGAATTCAAAGCAGAGTACCAGAAGGCTTGAATTTCTATACAATAACCTTCTCTCTCTAAGCTATCCATCCAAGTAGAATTTTTTTCTGATTTTATGAAGCCATATTCATTCTTGTTTTTCTTGTAAAATTCAAAAATTTTGTATAAGTTTTCCTTTAGAGTATAAACTAGAGCCATATCGGAAAATCTTTTGATGTATGATTCTAAGGCTATTGGGAATAAAGGAGTCGAGTCTGAAGAATTATAATCAACATTTTCTTCAAAAATGAGATTTGGTATTTTTCCTTCATTGTTTTGATTCTTAGCAAGCAAAAGCAATGTGTTTTTACAAGCTTCTTTATCAAAAGGAGAAAATATGATTGAGAGAAGAGCATCTCTTCCCCAAATTTGAGTGAACCAAGGGTATCCAGCTATAAAAACTCTTTTTTCTTTAAAATCAACAATACAGTTTCTTAAATTTAAAGTAGCAACTTTATAAAGCTCATTAAGAAAATCTATTTCAGATTGAAATTTATTTTCTTCAATTATTTCTTCATATTCTCTCTTTCTTTCCTCAAGCAAAGTTTCAGCGTTCTGAAGAATAGCATTTAATTCTACTATATCATCGTTATTGCAAGAGAAAAGGAATTTAAAAACTTTTTCTTCTTTTGGTATTAGTTCAAAATCAAAGCTGAAATTTTTAGTAACAAAACATCTTTGAGCTTCATTGCTTGGATAATGAGCTTTGTAAAAGTGATAACCAATAAAATTTCCAGGGATAGAAGAAAGAAAAACAAGCTTTCCCTTTTGTGAGCTCGCAATAAACAAATTCTTTCTGTAAGAAATTTCATACTCTCTTTCGTGCCAATTTTCATTCCAATCTCTAATATTTAAAGCAATTTCAAATTCAACACTTACATTTTTCTTCTCTTCGCCTTCGTTAATAAACTTAAGAAGAATAATCAAAACTGCTTCGTTTCTTGGTATGAAGATTTTCTCTTCAACTTTCAAGTCTTTTAGAGAATATAAATGTTCTGCATATCCTTTTCCTTCAACAAAAGTTTTTTGAGTATTGGGAGAAAGCCATTCATCGTTAACTTTAATTGCATAATATTCTAAAAATTTTCTTGTTAGCTGCCATAAACCTGTCCATTTAGTTTGAAAGCTAGAATTGCAAAATCTGTGAAAAAAGCATTTTTCTCCTATCAAAAAATATGTTTTATCGTTTACGTACATAAAATAATTTTTAAATTTCTTCTTAAAATTAGATTTTTCAATAAACTAAAAATCAAAATACAAAAAATTTTATGTTAAAACAAGTCATAATTGTAAGAAAAGATTTAGAGTGGGGTAAGGGGAAGCTAGCTGCCCATGTTGCCCATGCATCTTTAGAGGCTGCTTTTCAAGTAGATAGAGAAACTTTAGAAAAATGGAGAAAAGAAGGAGCTAAAAAAGTTGTTCTAAAAGTTAAAGATTTAAAAGAGCTTAAAGAAATTGAGAAGAAACTTAAAAAAGAAAAAATAAGCTATGTAAAAATTTCAGATGCAGGTTTAACGCAACTTAAAAAAGGTACTGTTACTTGCATTGGAATTGGTCCGATAGAAGATAAAATAATCGATAAAATTACTGGAAAACTGAAGCTCTTATGATTTTAGTCTAAATTCCTAAAACAATTGTTATGAATTTTATTGTTGCTAAGTCTAAGTCCTTTAGATTTTTGCCAGAAATTATAACAGTATAATTTTCTGCTCTAACAACTGTTTCATTTGCTACTATTGGAGGAATAATAACTATTACAGGATTTGTTTTATTGCCTTGAATTTGAAAGAAACTAGAAACTTCTTTTCCTTTTATAGCTATTGGAAGTCCTGCTAAATTGTAAAATGTTGAAAGCTTGAATGTTATTTCTACTGCCTCTACTCCGATAATGTTTGTTTGGTTTGTTGTATTTAATATTGAGATTGTTATTCCTTTCAAATCTTTGTTTCTAAAAATTGATTTTATATAATCGTCATTAGGATAAACTGGAATGTTTTTAGCAAGCCTTATATCTTCTCTAAATTTCATTGGAACTCCAAAATAGTTAATTTCAGTTAATGGTTGAGAAGATTTATACCATTCTTGAATGTAAGGAAAAGAAACATAAAGTAAGGTTAGTAAAATTGCAACTATTGAAAAAATTATGATTCTCTTTTTAGTGATTTTCATTCTAACTTCTTTTGGAATGTATTTGTATTTAGCCATTTTTCAATTATTGTTTTTCACAATAAATTTTTAACAACCTCTTCAATTTTTTCTTTGGATGAAAATCCTTCCATTTTAACTTTTTCATTTATGATAACAGTTGGGACTGAAGTGACATTAAAATATTTTGTCAAAGCCTTAACTATTCCCAAATTAGAATCGATATCTAGCGCAAAAATCATGTATTTTTCTGGGTTTTCTTTCTTTAATCTATCTAAAACAATTCCTTGAGCCATACAATCTTCACATTTACTAACAGATGTGTAGAAGTAAAGAATAGTTACTGCTGAATAATTGCATTCTTCTCTTAATCTTCTCATATAAAGCCAAAGTTGCAAATTTGAAATAAAATATTTATCTTTCAAAATTTCTATTTCTTTAACATTAAACTTGCTTATTTCCTTAAAACTTTCCAAATAGCTTCCTAGCTTTCCTGCTTCTACAGAAATCTCATTTGCTTTTGAAGTATAGATTTCACAAAGAGTTTTTCTATCTATATCAACGCTTTTGTAAAAACTTTCTTCTAAAGCAAGATTAGACATGCTTATTTGCAATTCATCAATCTTTGACTGTAGAAAAACTATCCTCTGACTATCTAAATACCAGCCAACAGCTATCCCAGCAATAAAAACCAGAGCTGTCAATAGAGCTGCTTTTATGTAAATGTTTAAGCTTATTTTTCCCATCTTATTTTTTCTTTTTTTAATTCTTTAATAATGCTTAATAGCCAAGAATATGCTAAAACAAAGGGATAAAATACTATTTGAACTAAATAGGTCAAAAATCCTCTTAAAAATTTCCTCTCTTTGCTCATCATTAAGCTTATGTAAAATATGTATGAGTAAATAATAATGTTGGCAAACCAAAATATGTTTGAAACGCTTGCATATAAATAAGAATTTCCTAGATTCTCAAAATTTATTTCTGGCATTTCTATTCCAGCTTTTAGATTAATTAAAAAGAAATCTTTGAGCATTAGAGATATTGAATAAAATGTTGAGCTGATTGAAATGAAAAGGAGTAAAATAAACACTATGTATAAAGGTAAAGTGTAAACCCCTAAATTACCAAATTCTGGATTAAAAAACATTTCCTTGTATTTTCTAGCATTAATCAAAAAGCCTCTATACCATCTAACTCTTTGCTTTATTAGTTTTTTAAAAGTGTCTGGCGTTTTTGTATAAACAATTGAATTTAGAGAAGCTTCAACTTTATAACCAGCTTTTTGTATTCTCATTGTTAACTCCATATCTTCAGTTAAATTACCTTCTTCCCAGCCGCCAACTTCTTCTAGAACTTTTCTTCTGTATAAACCAAAAGGTCCCGGAACAACAAAAACAGAATCCATTAGAGCTAAAACTTTCCTTAAGAAAACATTGTAAATGTATTCAACAAACTGCATTTTTTGCCAAAAGTTTTTTGGCTTATAAACTTTTAAACTGCTAGCAACTGCTCCAACTTTTGGATCATTAAAATATCCTAAAGTATATTTCAAAGCATTTTTAGAAACAACAGAATCTGCATCCATGCAAACAATTATTTCTCCTTTAGCTTTTTTCAAGCCAGCATTTAAAGCTGAAGCTTTTCCTCCATTTGGCTTATCAATAACTTTAACTCCATATTTTTCAAACTTTTTCATTATTTTCAAAGTATTGTCTGTACTTCCATCGTTAATCGCTATTATTTCAAGCTTATCCTTTGGATAATTCAAGTTTAATAAAGACTTTAATGTTTTAGCAATAGTTTTTTCTTCGTTGTAAGCTGGAACCAAAATACTAACTTTTGGCAGTTTTTTTGGTAAAGGTGGATCTCTAAAAACTTTTTTTCTGTTTTCCAAGTAAACTAGCAAATAAGTAAAAAATGCGAAAAATGAAAATACGGATGAAATTAACGTTATGTAATCCCAATAGGTTAGCATATCTTTTATTTTTTGTTAAGAAATAAAACATTTGATAAACAGTTATGCATTATATATAATGGAGAAAAGCCTTAAATTGGGTTTAATTTCAATTTTGTTGTTAGTCTTTTTTCTTACTTACTACTTTTCCTTAAATTCAAAAACTTACTGGTGGGATGAAGCAGTTTATTTAGGAATCGCAAAAAACTTAGCAACTAAACTTTATTTTGGAATCAATTTCCCTTTTCCAGAAAAGCTCTTTGATTTTTATGAGTATAGATTGGTTATTGATGAAAGCTTTAGACAGCCTTTCTTTCCTTTTTTACTTTCTTTCTTATACTGGTTTGGAGAATCAATAGAAAGAATTTTATCTCCTTTCTTCGCTTTTTTAACAGTTTTAATCACTTATGTGCTAGCCAAAAAAATTAAAAACGAAGAAGTTGGAATTATTGCTTGTTTATTTCTAGCATCTTCTCACTATTTTCTTTTCTTTTCTTCCAAAATCTTAACTGAATCTTTATCTTCCTTTCTTTTTGTTCTCTCTTTCTATTTTCTTTTTCTTTTTGAAAAAAACAAAAGATTTCTAACTCAATTCTCTATTGCATTTTCACTTTCAACTTTAACTCGATACACTAATGCAATTTTAATTTTTCCATTTCTTTACACAATTTTAAGAAGAAAAGATTTGAAAAGTTTTTTTCAATTTTCAATTATAGCCCTTTTAATAATGCTTCCTTGGCTAACATTTAGCTATTTGAGATATAACAATCCTTTAGGAGCGCTGATTGTCTCTCTATTGGAAGTTTCCACAAAAAAATACTTCTACTATCCATCATACTATTATCTAATCAATTTGTTAGAAATTTTTGGTTTGCCAATTTTCTTTTCTTTATTCTTTTTCTTAAACTGGAAGAAAGAAAACAAGCTATTGCTTTCAACTCTAATTTTAATATTTCTTATATTTTCACTTCTTCCTAGAAAAGAGTTTAGATATTTAGTTCCTTTCTTTTCTCTCTTTTATATTTCTTCCTCAATTGGCATTTATAACACGATAAAACAGAGAAAATTTTTGTTTATAATCGTTTCTTTAATTTTTCTTTTAGAATTTTTTGTTTCTCTTAAACTTTTAACAGTTAAAGAAGATAGCAGTTTAGTTGAGATAGCTAATTTTCTAAAGGCAAAAGTTTCTGAGAGAGATTTCATAATTGGAGAAAATTATCCAGTTTTAAATTATTTAACTAAAGCTTATGTTTTACCTTTTCCTGGAGATTTAGAGCATTTCTGGAAAGTTGTTAAAGCTTTTAATGTTA
>JBMFIJ010000020.1:0-6824 GCA_049976365.1 Candidatus Aenigmatarchaeota archaeon
AATCCTACATTAGTCTGATTCTAACCTTCTGAGGCGATGAAAGAAGCCGAAGAATTTTGGAAAAAGCATACTTTCAATCCTACATTAGTCTGATTCTAACGATGCCGTTATTGAATAGCTAACTAATTCTCTGAATTTCTTTCAATCCTACATTAGTCTGATTCTAACATACTCAAATTGACAACGCTTTGCCATTTCCTCGCCTTTCAATCCTACATTAGTCTGATTCTAACCTTTAACACACCAAGAGGCATAACAGCAAGAAGAGGCTTTCAATCCTACATTAGTCTGATTCTAACTTAAGTATTTAAAAAAGCTAAACAAAACTATTTTTACTTTAAACTTTCAATCCTACATTAGTCTGATTCTAACTGTAGTAATTGTGGTGACGGTAGTTGTTGTGGTTTCCTTTCAATCCTACATTAGTCTGATTCTAACAATACTTTAATGGAATTAATCAATAGCTTTATAACTGACTTTCAATCCTACATTAGTCTGATTCTAACGAGGAAAAATTAAAAACAATATTATAGGGGGTGATTAGTATCTTTCAATCCTACATTAGTCTGATTCTAACTTCATTTGCGAGAGCTTTATCTGTTTTAACAATTTTGCTTTCAATCCTACATTAGTCTGATTCTAACCATTTAATTTTAGAGATAAAAATAATTTTAGAGATAATACTTTCAATCCTACATTAGTCTGATTCTAACATTTGTATAAAATACCTTATATGTTTGTTGGGAGTTTAAGAACATTCAACAGCATAAAAGAAGGATTTTTTGGAGGAGATGAGCTTTGGTTGAACGCAGACGCGAGAGAACATAAACTTGCTAAGATTTTTGTTACTAATACTTTAGCAAGAAGTAGAAAAAGAGGATTAACAATTTACTATACAGTTCAGCTTTTAGATACGATAGATAAAAGAATTAAAAAGGTTACAGATTTTACAGCAGTTCCGCAATTGAATGTAGATGAAACCATATGTAAAGTTATGTTTTTCAGAACAACTGTGATTAAACCTGCTACTTATATGAGAACTCTCTATTTTGTAACTGAACCAGTTTTTCAAATGTATGATACTAATGAAGAAGTTGTTCCTTGGCCAGAAGATGAAAATCAAAGCACTTATCAAGAAGATGGGAAAATAATATTCCAAGAAGATAAAAATTCTCCTATGAAATTTTTCAATACCTGGGAAGAAGCCAATGAATATGCTTACAAATGGTATGATAAATCTAAGTTTTTGGAAAAATTCATAAAATCTGGACAAATTTGATTAAGATGGTATTGGTTTCAAAACTTTTGAAAGAAAGGAAAAATGAATTCAACATAATTTTAGACATCATACTTATTGTTTTCCTTATTTTTGTTGCTAAAAAACTGATTGAGTTTTATTTGTTAGGATTACACGATGGTTATGTTTCTCAGGTTCCAATTTCAGAAAAAATAAAAAGGACTTACTGCTTTAACGATACTAAATTAAACTGTATTCACTGTATTTCAGAAACTTTTTCTAAAATTAAGATTTCCGAAGAAATAAAAGATATATATAAAGATTATACAATTCCATACTTTGTGTGGAACTTAACAGAAACTAAAGATTTAGGTTGTATTGTTTTAAAAAATGAAACCCTATTCACTTATTCTTTAGGATAGAGAAAATAACCTGGGAGGCAAAGTATATGATTGTTAAATTGGATTCCATATTTAAATCCTTTACTAACGCAGAAATCGTTGCTAAAATTGTGCGAGGGTAGTTGAATATATGCTAAGAAAAGTATTAAAATTAGGATTGATATTGCCACTATTATTATTTTCGTTTCTTTATCCACTCTTCCACCTTTAAAATAATGTAAAATGGTATAACTAAAGAAAGTATAACCAAAGATATACTAATTATTATTATATTTCCTATTAGCTTTCTAATTTTCTTTAAAACCTTCATTTACCCATCTCCAATAGCTTTTTAGCAAACACAATATCGTCCATAATATGTTTTGTTTTTCTTCCGAGCTGATTCATTCTTAAGAGAATTTCACTTTTAATCTTTATATAATTCTCTATTTCCTTCTTCTCTTCTTCTGTTAGCTTTTCCTTATTATACACGATTCTTGCGTATTTTTTCTTTATCCAACTTAGAGTAATCATTTAACCACCCCCAAAGTAAAAGCGAAACCAAAAACAGCCATAATGCTATTAAACCAACTAAAGCGAAATGGTAGCTTACTCTTGGTTCAATGTTATCAAAAACTAAGCTCTGAAGAACCATTCTTGCCGTAGGGATACCATTAGGGCTTCCTGTGAGAAAGCAATTTACATTAATTGCTGACACTGAAACATCTATTAACCATAAAAACATTTCAAATAATACTGTTAAGCATATTAGTAAGAATATTTTTGAGTGAATATGCGCCATTTAACCACCTCCTTTTTTAAACCCTTCAAGAAGAAAATCTCTTATCGCTTTTCTCAGTTCCTCGTCTTTAATTCCAAGCTGTTCCCACGCATATTCTGGAATTATAATCTCTTCAGATGTGTAAAGCTTCTTGGCACATTCAAGACAAATAAAGTCATCTGCCCTTTTGTATCCATCTTTAGAAACATAACATTTTTTACCACAAACTTTACATTCTACCTCTACGTCGTCCTTAAAAACTTTTACATTAGATGCTATTGCTATTATTTTTCCTTTTTTCACATTAGTCCCTCCTTTGATGTCATTTTTTTAGCTCTATTCCAAAACTCATCAATCTCTTTCATTCCCTCTTTAACAAGCTCTTTTAAGGATTTGTTTATATTAACGCTGTCTTCTTCAAAAATTGGATACTCTCTCCTCACAATTTCATTATTACATTCACTTTCAACTATCCATTTGTCTTCTTCTTTCCAAGCTCTCATTTTACCACCATTCAGATGGAGATAACATAACCTTTTTAACAAGTTCTTTAAACTTTTCCCTCTTTTTTATAAACTTCATTAATTCATCTATTTCATCGTATTCATCGTATTCACGCATTTTCCCACCTCCATTTCCTTCAACTTTTTCAAAATATTTTTCAAATCTTCAGCTAATTCCCTACCTTCCTCTGTTAATAAAACCGTATAGCTTCTTCCATCTCTATCTTCTAATTTAATCAAGCCAAACTTTTCCATCTCTTTAAGTATCTTAAATCCGTTAGTCCAAGTAAATCCTGCCTTTTTAATCAAGTCTGACATTGTCTCATTTTCATCGGATAGTATGATTAGCATCTTTACTCTATCGTAAAAAAATAATTTACTCAACATACTTACCCCACCCATACTTTATAAAATATTCAGCAGTTTCTTTATCAAGTAGCACAACATCTCCTGGCTTGTTAGGACCGTGGATTTTTAAAGTCAAATCTACCCACTGTTTTGGAATTTCAATAAGAATTCTTATTGGAACTACTTTCCTTTGGAATTTTATCAAACTCATTACACCACCATAGTATCTTGAGAAGTTAATATAAACAATCTTCCTCTCCCTCTTGTAATAGCTACGCCATACCAAGTTATTGCTGAATATAAATCAAGAGTTCTTTTAAGATATTTAGTAACTTTTGGATAAACTAAAATACTATCAAAAGTTAATCCCTGAGAAGATTGAACTGTTGAAATGATTATTGGTTTGTTATTATTCAAGCTTCTTTCTAAAGCATAACCAAATGCGAAATTATTAGATTTAATGGTATTCAATATTTCTCTCAAGCTAAACTGCTTAATTTTTTCTAACTCCAAATATGTATAACTTTTTCCCATATACTTTGCTATTATTGATAAATCGTCGTAATTAGAGTTTCCTTTAGAAAATCTTATTAATGCCTCTCTTAATTTCAATTTTTCTTCATTCCATAAACTTCCATAAACTCTTTCTAATCCGCTCTTAACAATGAATGGAACTCCTGCTTCTATCAAAAGATTTTCTATTCTTTTGATAGCATCGTTTGAAAATGTTATTAAAATATCAGCCAAATTTATAACTCTACCCAAATCCTTTTCACTAATTAACCTAACTTCTCCACCCTCTATATTAGAATATGTATTTTCCCATATTGGTTTTATCTTTGAATAAACCTTATTAACATATTCAACTATATTTTTGCTCATTCTCTTATTCTCTTTTAGAATCTCTATTTTATCAAAACTTTTAATGAAGTTTATTAGCTCTTCTTGGCTTGGAGATAGTGGAGCTATGGCTTGTGTTGGGTCGTTTGTTGCGAAAAAGTTATTTGCTCTGCCCAGCTTTCTTATAAAATTAAGCATAAATTTTGTAGATAATTGACTTTCATCAACAGCAATTAAATCGTAATCTTGAGTATAAACTTCAGATTTCAAAATCATATCATCGTAATCTATCATTCCCTTTTTCTCTTTTTCTCTCTCCCTTTCAATTAAAATCTCGTAGATTTTCTCTTCTTTTATAGTTATTTGTATTTCCCTTGAAACTCGTGAAATTATTTTTATAGCATCGTTAGTTTTTAATTTATCAATAGTCGTATTAGTTTCATTAATTACAAACCTTCTTATGTAATCTATCTTATTGCCTAAAGGCATTATGGAAAAATCAACCATCAAATTTGGATAAAATTTTAGTTTGAACTTCTTGTAAAATTCTTCATCTTCGCTTGAAGTCCATACATCATAGGAAGATAAATATCTAAAAGCAAAGCTGTGTATTGTTCTAACCTTATCTTCATCTAAGAAATCTAAATCGCTCATTATTCCTAACACTGCTTCTCTACTTGCTCTCGTTGGTGTTAAAATTATAAAATTGTCAATTTCTTTATTATCAACCATCTCCTTTATAGATTTAACCATAGAGAAAGTTTTTCCTGTTCCAGGGCAACCTGTGAATACAACTCTCATTTTAGCTTCCCCCATTCCTCTTCCTTCAAATTAAACATACTTTTAGGAATTCTGAAAATCAAGTAGCCACCAAAATTCTCGCTTCCAACACCAAGTTCTTCTAAAAATGTGAAGAATGTTTTCTTTAGATGCTTACTATAATTTCTGTCAAACATTCCCCCCATTTCAAGTGAAATTGCCCTATCTATAACTGCTCTATTAATAAAAACATCATCAGCAATATAACAAGCTTCCTTTTGAGTTGTGGCAAGTTTATACTTATTATCAACTATTTCCAAAGTAGTTACATTTCCCTCAATTATATCTCTTAAAGAAGATGTTATATAATTTATAATGCTCTGTAATGTCATTTTCGCATCTTCAATTCTCATAACTTTTTCCTTCTCAAATAAAGGAGATGCAGCCATTTTAACTTCTTGATATTCTTGTTGAGGCGTTAAGAAATCAAAAGGCAAAATTTTTATGAAATTTAAGAAATCATCTTCTTCAAATGGAAGAGTTATAACAGAATTATTTAGAAAATACAGCTCAAAACCATCTTTTGTTTTAAAAATTGAAGAGCATATATCAACGAGTCGCAAAGTAATATAATACCTTTTATCATACACTTTTTGTATCAAAGCGAGAATTTCTTTATCAGCAGTTATGTTTGAATTTGGTTTTAAAACATCTATATATTTACCATAAATGTTAGGAACCTTAATAATTTCAACGAATTTTTTCTCCAAAATTTTCTTCTTCAATTCCTCTAAATCGCTATCTGGCGCATAATAAAGTAAAAATGGGTGGTTTTCCAAATAAACTCTTATTTTCCTTATAATTTCATAATCATCGGAAACTTCCTTGTAAAAATATTTTCCATCAAATTTAACTCCATACCCTTTTAATAAATCAATTTTATCTATAACTTCTGGATATTTTCTTTTTACTTCTTCAATTTCAATAGGACCCTTGTTTAGTTCATTAAGAAATAGGAAAGTGTTGTCAAAGAAATCGGATACTTTTTTAATCTCTTTAATTCTCATACTAAACCTCCTCAATCCTAACAATTCTTGATTTTGGAATGATTTCTTTGATGTTTTTAGAAGGATTGAAGAAAACTAAAAATTCTTCCTGAGAAGTTTCAAAAATTAAAACTTTGTCCCTTACCTTTTCTCCGTCTTCATAAATTACCTTATACCTTTTTCCATTTTCCATAATCCACATTTTATAAAAATGGCTAACCAATTTAAATCTTTTTCTATTCTACAAAATAGAGATTAGAGAAATACTGTTTTTTCGAGTTCTTCCTTAGATTTTTCTATCATTGGATAAATTATCTCGCTTGAAAGTTTTGTTTTTCTTTGTAAAGATGTGAAGAAATCATCAATTATGTTCCTTCCTTGATAGATTTTCTCTTTGGGAATGTTAGAAACCAAAGCATAAACTAAAGATTTTCTAACATCTTCTAAGCTAACTTTCTCCTCTTCCATTTTATACACCTATAACTTTTCTTAAACTCTCTAAAGTTTTCTCTCTTTCTTCTGTTAAACTTTCTGCTATCTTTTCTATTTCATCAAACTTTGTTGGTGCTTTTATTTCCAATCCTCCAAACATTAATCCTTCTTCTGCCATATTTTCACCTACTAAAAGCTTTAAAAATTCCTTTAAAAGCTTTTGTCTGACATTACTCAATTGCTTTCTTTAAAGATTCTGATGCTTTCTCGGGAACAAGATTCCACTCACCAAGAATTTCATAAGCTTCTGCGCTTTCAGTTATTTGTGGTTTAAAATCTTCACTCTCCAAATCCCTTCTCAAAGCTTCTAATACTGCATACTCTACAACACTCCAAGGAATATCTATTCCTCTGCTTTTGAGAAGCCTTAGTATCTCATCTCTCTTTTTTTCTGCTCTCACTAAGGCTTCATTTGAAAGTTTAAAAGTAAATTCTGGT
>JBMFIJ010000021.1:0-6433 GCA_049976365.1 Candidatus Aenigmatarchaeota archaeon
CTTACAGGGATTGAAACAATCCCGTTCTACCACTACTGCTCCAATCCTTTTCAGTTTTTAGAGTACCTTACAGGGATTGAAACAAAGTTGTTTTTAATTTAGAGATTTCACCAGGATATGTTTTTAGAGTACCTTACAGGGATTGAAACGGAGTAAGAAAGACTTCTTCTTGATAATCCAACAACTGTTTTTAGAGTACCTTACAGGGATTGAAACCAAAAAAGCCCCCAAAGGAAGAGGGCTTTTAATTAATTTTTTTCTTTAATTTATTTTTCGAGGTACACTTGCTTTAAAAGTCTATTTATTTCATTAAAAACAAAATCTTCACTTCTACAATCCTTTATAAGGTCTTCATTCCAATTAAGAACTTTGAATAATTTTTTCAAATTTTTGCTGAGATTTCCAACGATTTCTTTGTCACTTGTTTTATGTTTTTCAAGGGTTTCTTTGCTTATGCCTTCAAATCCATGAGCATATGGTGTATTATTTCTTAGGTCAGATAATTTTTCATTTTCTTGGTCAAATTCATGAGTGAAGTCTAAAAATGCTTGTGCAATTTCCTTCTTGTGTTCATCTTTGCTTTTTTCTGAAAAGAAGGCTATTATTTTGGTATAAACAAATCTGTTAGGTTCGGTAAAGTTTACATTGTATTTTTTGAGATATTCTGTAAGATCAGGATTATTTTCGATTGCGTTAATGAATTTATCAAATTTTTTAGTTTTGCTATCTTTAAAGATTTCTGTATCCAAGAGTTTTTCATTTATTGCTTTACCTAGAGATTCTTCTAATCTGAATAGCATTGCAATTCCCTCGTTAATTTTTCCACCACATATATTTGCAACAATCCTATTGTAAAGTTCGTAAATAAGGTATTTATCATCTTTCTTTTTCAAATTTTCTAAATCTTTTTTTAGTTTTTTTGCAAGTTCAGTAATTGCTTGATCTTTTTCTGAATCTGATATTAGAAACGAATTTAATTTTTCGTATGCTTCATCAAATACAAAAATCGACCTCAAATATAAAATCTCAAGTAGTTGCTCTAATTGTTGAAGTTCTATTTCTTTAGGTGGGTTAAATTTATCGGATAGATTTTTTGATATATTATAGGATGCTTGATAATCGTATATGTCTAAAAGTGATTTGATGTCTTCTTTTAATATCTTAGTTCCTATGATTTTAGATATATGAATTTTTGAAGCCTTTGTTTCTCTGGACCCTGTTTCCTCTAAATAATACCAAAAGGCATCAAAAATGTCATAAAGCTCAATTATTATAGCGTGGTTAATTTGTGGTGTTCCAGGTCCAAAGAAGATAACTTTTTCGTATTCTTTTGAATCAAGCATATCTTTGAAATCACTCTTAAATCTTTGAATACTCTTTATCATTAGTTTTAAATCATTGGGTTTATCATTAATTTCAAAAATTTCTACACTAAATTTATCCCTTTCTAAAATCACCTTTAAAAGCTTTGCAAGACTGATTGTATCTTTTTTTGAATATTTTTCATCGCTTTGATTAGTTGCTATAAAAATTATCTTAATATCTATGTTTTCTTTTAATGATATCTCATCAACTTTTAGTGCTGCCTTCAGCAAAGGAAGGTAATATTTACTTCCGTTGACTTCAAAATATAGTTCGTTGTTTTTGTGCAGTTTAATTTTTTCGTTATCCTTTACATTTTCATACAATTCTTCTATAAAATTCTTGTAATTATCTTTCAAGACTTGTTGGTCTGAAGATTTTAAATCGTTATTACCAAGCGGATAAATTGCCAATGTTTTCATTTTGAATCTCCAATTTTATAAGGCACCAGCCAGGAATTTGGTTATTAACAATAAATCTTGTTGTGGGATAATAAGATTCAAAAATGTTATTCACTTTCTTTTCCAATTTTTCTGAGAGTTTCCTTAAATTGTACTTTATGATTTCATCTTTATTATTTTTGTAAATATCTTTAAGGATTAAATAGAGGGATTTTGTTTTCATACTACCACCAAAACCAAGATTTATCATTCTGTAAGTTTTATATTTGCTCAGTATTTCTGAATTATTAATTAATTCCTTTAAAACAGGAGTTTCTAAATCATCTGATATGATGTCGTTTTTTATTGTGTCTATTGCGTTTTCTATCTCCTTAATGTCAAAGATTCGATCATCAATCTCAAAGTCAAATTCTAAGTTAGTGTTTTTTATTAAGCCTTCGTGATAAACTGGAATTCCCACTTTATTCCCGCCATTTACGTGTTTTCTTTCAAGTTTGAAAATTGCAAATTTACTCTTTGGTATTGGGTTTGAATCAGATATTTTTAACAATGAAAAAGCTTCAGGAATTAAGATTTTTTCGTTTAAGTTTTCACCTTGGTTATTTTCGGATTTAAAAAGATCTCTAATTTTTTGTTCATAATATTTTGTAAAATCTCTTTCTAATTTGTTGTGCAGTTTTCCGACTGAATCTTTTTTGTCTAGTTCAAGAGATCGTATATATTCAATCACTTGATCTTTGTTATTTTTATAATAAGAATATTCCAGTGCCATCCTTATTGCACCCTTAATTGAGCTTCCTGGTACATAATAGTATTCTTTTCCTTTTGTAAATAGCTTGATTACGCCCTTAATTGGCATTTTTTGTTTTGTAAGTAAGTCAGGTATATTTGCTATCTCGTAACCTTCAAGAACAAAATCATTTATGTTAATTTTCTTCTCTTTAAAAAAGCTTTCGATATCAAACTTATTAGGATTTTTTAATTTTTCAATAAACTCTTCAAGAATTTGTTTTCTATCAGGTGACGAGATTAAGTAGTTAAAGAGTTTATCTTGATCTATTTGGTTTAGCTTGTTTGAGTTTTTGTCAATAAAATATTCAGAAGAGCTCAATGATTTCTGAGAGCCGATAAAAATAGGCGTTAACGTAGTTATTTTTATTTTGCCTTTAGTCATTTTTTTCCTCCCGCAATAGGTAAAGCAAAGCACTTTCCATATTGATAGATTTTTATTGAGGGTTCAGGAGATACATCAACTACTTTTCCATAAACGTTGCTTTTAAAGATACTTCCTTCTTTTATTGCATAGACTTCCTTTTTTCGAAGATTTGTAGTCTTTGAATTAAATATATAGCCGCTTCTTTTTATAAGTGCATATGACTCAAATTTATTGAATTCATCTTGGTCTTTGGGAATAACCATAGATAGGGTTACGTGGTAAAGTGGGTTTTCAATGTTTCTTATATATTCTGAAAATTCCTTTTCTTCTTGGATTTCTAATTTATCGAAAGCCCCTGCTCCTGTTCCTCTCTCTCCACCAAGTCCTTCGTCCTGAATGAGGTTTATCGCTGCAATAAGTTTTTCTTTGGTATCTTCTGAGAGTTCTGAGTCATCGAGCAAAAAGTAAAAATAGACTTTTTCGCCTGGGTAAATATAAAATACTTCATATGGTCCCGATTTAGAATCTTTAATATCAGAAGAATCATAAGGTTTTGACAGATTTATCTTTATTTCAAAATCTTTTTCAAAAAGAATTTTAGGTAACTCTCCGTTTAACATCTCTTTATCTCTGTTTGAGAAGAGAAAACCTTGAACTACATTTTTTTCTGTGATGTCTTTAGGTGGGTTGTTTATTTCTTTTAGGTAAGAAAGTGAAATAAATTGAATCTTTTTCGAAAGTTTTGGCTTCTGGGATTGTAACTCTTCTGGAAGGATTTTTAAAAATGGTTTTGGAACAAAATATACTTCTTTATATGCGGGGAATAAAGAGGAGATCCTTATTTTTAGCAGGTTATCAACTTCTTTTTCGCCGTAGAGTTTTACAAAGTTATTTACAATTGCAGAAAATAGAGATGGTGATGGAAAATAAAGAAGAGAATCATCAAGACCAGTTTCTCCAAAATGATATTTGCTGTTTTTATTTGGATAAAGCTTAACAATTTTCATATTTTGACCTCAACTGAAAATTTCTTCCAAATTATTTTTGAGATCTTGCAAATCTTTGTAAGAAAATTCCTTTTGGTTCATCTTTCCTTCATAGAAGGATTTATCTCTTTTAATAAGTTCTATGTTTTCAAATTTTATCTTACCGTATCCCCTGGAACCGCTTCCACCAAGATAATCATCTTCAAGAAGTTTCATTCCGCGAAGGAAAACTTCAAACAGTTTTTTATTTTCGTCTTTATCATAGTGCAAATTGAAGACGATCTCAAAGTCAAAAGTTGAACCCCCTGACACTCTTTCTATTTCTCTTGGGTGTTCAGCCTTGCCACTAATTCTGTTAATTACATTTTCTGTTTTAATTTCTAAAACGGAAGAGATATCTTGTTCATCTGAAAGATAGGCATCTCTTACAAGGAGAGTTGTAGGAAAAACATTGTTTGTGTCTTTGGATTTATGAATTCCAAAAATCTTAGTAACATCATTTTCTTCTGATGAGGGCTCACCATTCTCACTAAAGTAATTGTAGTATTTTTCAAGCAAGCTTCTTATTTTACCTCTAAGAGAACTTCCAGGAATGTATAGCCTTCCCTTCCTTGTTCTAATAAATGAGTTATCGATGCCACCAATATCAAGAGAAGTTTTGTTTCCTCCAATGTGAATACCAGTTATAGCTCTTATTTTTCCCTTAAGAATAATTTTTCCTTGAAAATTGTAGTTTGCCATTTTTCCCTCCTAAATTTTTATCCTGCGTATTGTTTGTGATAGGCAACGATTGCCTCAAAAAATTTAATAAAGTTTTGAAAATTATTTTCATCAAGAATTTCTAAAAGCTTTGAGTAAAGATGCTCAAAGTTTTCCAGGGCTATTGCTTCATTTCCACCCTTCTTTCCCTGTTCTTTTGCTCTACCAATTTGGTAAGCTAACTTTGGGATAAGCAAATACAGTTCTTTTTTGCAAGAATCCCAATCTTTTTTGTTGTTAAAATCGAGTTCTTTACCTTTAACATAGTCGTAGAAATCTCTAAGCTTTGATTTAGCAATAAATTGAAAGTTCTCTTTTGCAAGTTTTTCTGCGGTTTTAACGAAGTTTTCTACATTGGAACTGTTTAAATTTTTTACCACATTTAGTGCATCTTGTAGGGTTTGTTCATCGATTTGTTTGGGTTGATAGTTACTTCCCCGATTTTGATTACGATTATCCATCTTCATTCCTCCTTATTTTTCTTTTCTCTTGTTTGTAATTCAGATATTCTTAAAGCAGTTAAAATTTCACCAAGCCTTGGCGATGACAATTTATTGTAATTGTCCATGTTAAATATTTCTTTTTCAAGAATTGAGTTTATCTTTTGGTAGAATCTCACAGATCCATTCTTAGTTTCTGGGTCGTTTATAAATTGCCATTCTTCCTCATCTATGAAATTCCTCATCCAGAAATATCGTAGTCTCCAAAGAGAGCTTACTATTTCAGGTGTATTTGGTTTTTCTTCAAGGAAGTTTTCATAGGCTTTTAAGATTATTTCTTTTATTTTTTGCAGTTGACTTCGTCCTTCTATTTTGTCATTGGAGGATCTTTTGAGAATGTTCTCATTGATTTCTTGTGAAAGTTTGATGGCATGCCCAAACTCGTTTTCAAAATCTTTTACATCCCACATCAAAGTTTCTCCAAAAATGTTAATTGCATTCTTTGTATGATTAAACCTATTGAAGGTAAAATCTTTTGCTTGTTCGAGTTTATTCTCTGATTCTCTTAGGATTCTCCTAACCGAAGAGTGTGGTGCAGTAATAACAACCGAGGCACTCATAGTGATATTTGGATTTTTTGCGGTAAATTCTCTAAAGTCCTCATATACCCTTTGTGCATATTCAATAATTCTGTCCCATGAACCAATTGCAAATGTGTCGTCGCCACCTGAATAAATAAGGTATATATTATCTTTAAATCTTTCATCGTTTTGAGTCAGGTTGTTTATGTATCCTTCAAAAAACATACTCATTTGCCTACTTAGTGCGCTTATCCTCGCAAATGTTGTTCCGAAGGATGAAAGTCCACCTGTTATAATTTGTCCAAGATTATCGACGTCAGCTTTAAAAATGCCTAATTTATTAGTGCCTGTTCTTTCTTCTGCTTTAATTCCAAGTTCGTCAAAACTCAATATTCTACCTTCTCCATCAAGGGGGAACCCAGTTGGTATTTGAAATACAGGAAGTAATTTTTCACTGTTGTTTTGGAATGTTATAGCGTATTCTTCTACAAGAGTTTCAATATTTTTTAAAATCGGAAGCATTTCTTTTACATCTTTGACATTAAAAAAGCCTTTTTGCTGAGCCTCTTTTATATATTCTGCCAATTTTACAAAACTATCACAGTCTTCACAGAGTTTGTGCCCCTCGTAGGAAGTTAGGTTTCCTTCCTTTCCACAGATTTCGCAAACTTCAACTCTTCCACCAGTTCCTTTTGGTTCAAATAATAGACTGTAATCAATATCTTGGAACTTTTTGCTTTTCTCTTTT
>JBMFIJ010000022.1:0-6372 GCA_049976365.1 Candidatus Aenigmatarchaeota archaeon
CAGGAACTGTAACTGTGAGCGTTACCTCTCCTACTGGTGCTTCAGGTAGTTGCTCCATTACTTCAATAAACGCTGGTCAACAAGCAAGCTGCTCTGTATCAAGAAATACATTAACTGGTGCAGGCTATTATAGAGTTGTAGCTAGTACTTCAGGTTCAACAGCAAACGGTATGATTTACTGTGCATCATAAAATTCCATAAGCAGCTAATCTCCATCTTCCAGAAAATTGCCTTGAAATAGCTATTTTCACTTTTTTTCCTTTTTCAAATATTAAAGGAATTGTTAGCTGGCAAGTTACAAAATTTTTCTTTATTTCTTTAACAATTCCAACACTTCTTTGATTCATCAAATGAATCAAGATTTTTTCTCCAATTTTTAAAGGCGTTGAAAACGAATTTTCACCATAAAACCTTTCAAACTGAAAATATTCAAAACTTATTTCATACGTCTCTTTAGGTAAAGTTCCTTTTAGGCCAACAACGCTTCCCACTAAACCATCAGCCTTTGTTAAACTTGGATCTAATTTTGTTAAAATTGCCAATAAACCTCCTGGTCCTGCTTCTTTTAAGTTTATGTTAGCTTTTCTTAAGCCAACTATCTCAGTTTCCAAGGCTTGATATTTGTTTTCAACTTTAATTCCAGGTTTAATTTCAATTTTATCACCGACCTTAAATTTTCCTTCAACGACACTTCCTCCTAAAATTCCTCCAATAATTTTATCAATCTCTGTTCCTGGCTTATTAACATCAAAACTTCTTATTGTCAAAAATTTAGGATTTTTACTTTCATCTCTTTTAGGCGTCGGTATAAAATTTTCTATTGCTTCAAAAACTTTATCAATATTAATTTTCTGAACAGAAGAAACTGGTATTATTGGAGCATTTTCTGCAATAGTTCCTTTAACAAACTCTTTAATTTCTTTATAACTTTCTATAGCTCTTTCCTTACTAACTAAATCTATCTTAGTTTGAACTATAACAATGTTTTTTATCCCAACAATTTCTAAAGCTTTCAAATGTTCTATTGTTTGTGGTTGAGGACATTTTTCATTTGCTGCAATAACTAATAAAGCTCCATCTATAACACCAGCTCCAGTTAAAACTGTTGCAGTTAAAATTTCATGCCCAGGAGAATCAACAAAGCTAACTGTTCTTTGAATCTCAGTATCAGAAAAACAAAAAGGACATTTTTTATCATTCCAATATCTTCCACATTTAGGACATTTATAAATCGTAGCATCTGCATAACCAAGCTTTATAGTTATTCCTCTTTTCAATTCTTCTGAATGTTTTAAAGTTAATTTTCCTGTTAAAGCTTGGGTTAAAAATGTCTTACCATGACTAACATGACCTAAAACTCCTATATTAACTTCTGGCAATAGCTTCTCATTAACTTCCATCTTATTACTTTTTCTCAATCAATAAAAACTTTGAGAAAAAATAAAATTAATGGAAAAAACATTAGAACAAATAAGAAGTGAGAGGTTAAAAAAACTAGAAGAATTAAGAAAACTCGGATTGGACCCATTTTCAATAACTAAATTTGAAAAAAAGTATAGCTTTAAAGAAATAAAAGAAGCTTACGAAAATAAATTAAAACCAAATGAAAAAGCTGAAAATGAAAAAATTTCTACTGCTGGAAGAATTTTGTCAATAAGAGAACATGGAAAAGCTTCATTTGCTGATTTATTCGATGGAGAAAAAATTCAAATTTGGCTTGATGAAAGTACTATAAAGGAGAAATATCAAATTTTCAAAAAGTTTGTTGATATAGGAGATATTATTGGAATTAAAGGATTTCCTTTTAAAACAAAAAAAGGAGAATTAACAATTTGGGTTGAAGACTTTCAAATCTTAGCTAAATCTTTAAGGCCTTTACCTTCTAAATGGTATGGCTTGAAAGACGAAGATTTAAGATATAGGATGAGATATGTTGATTTGATTGTTAATCAAAAGGCAAGAGAAATTTTACTAACAAGGGCAAAAATTGTTAAAGCGATGAGAGAGTTTTTAGAAAGTAGAGGATTTGTTGAGATTGAAACTCCTATATTACAACCAATTTATGGTGGTGCGTTTGCTAGACCTTTTATTACTCATCATAATGCTTTAGATATAGATTTATATTTGAGAATTTCTGATGAGCTTTATTTGAAGAGATTAATTGTAGGTGGAATAGAAAAAGTTTATGAGATTGGAAGAGATTTCAGAAATGAAGGAATAGACACTAAACACAATCCAGAATTTACAATGATGGAATGTTATTGGGCTTATGCTGATTATAACGACATAATGAAATTAACTGAAGAAATGATCGCATACATTGCAGAAAAGGCTATTGGAAAGCTAGAAATTGAGTATTTAAATCATAAAATAAACTTGAAGCCGCCTTGGAAAAGAATTAGCATGCTGGAATCAATTAAAAAAGAGGGGATAGATGTTGAGAATCTAAGTAGAGAAGAACTTATAGAAATAGCAAAAGAAAAGAAATTAGAAGTTAATGAAAGCTTAAGTAAGGGAGATTTAATAAACTTATTTTTTGAAGAATTGGTTCAACCAAAATTAATTCAACCAACGTTTGTTATTGATTATCCAATAGAAATTTCACCACTAGCAAAAAGAAAAAGGGATAATCCCAACTTTGTAGAAAGATTTGAAGGGTTTATTGCTGGAATGGAAATAGCAAACGCCTTTTCTGAACTTAATGATCCTATAGACCAAAAAGAAAGATTCTTAGAGCAAGCAAAAAGAAGGAAAGTTGGTTTAGAATTTCATGAAATGGATGAAGATTTTATAAGAGCTTTAGAATACGGCATGCCACCAACTGGAGGATTAGGAGTAGGAATTGATAGATTAGTAATGATTTTAACTAATGTTCAATCAATAAGAGAAGTAATTGCCTTCCCGACTTTAAGACCAGAACCAAAAGAAAAATAGTTTATAAATAAAAAAAATTATGAGTGCTATCAAAAATGAAGAGGTTCTTTCTCCAGAATATTTACCAGCTAATTTGCCACATAGAGAAGGTCAAATAAAATTATTAGCAGATAATTTATCTTTATTATTAAAAAATAAGAAGCCACCAAATATTTTCATTCATGGAAAAAGCGGAGTTGGAAAAACTGCTGTTTCAAAATATGTTTTAAGAGAGTTTGAAAATTATTCAGGAATAAAAAGCATTTATATTAACTGTTGGCAATACAATACAACCTTTGCAATTCTTTCTGAAATTGGTTTAAGAATCAACGCATTTATTTCAAGAAGAGGATGGGCAAAGGATGAAATTTTTAATAGAATTATTCAGCAATTAGAAAATCAAAAAATTAATTTAATAGTAGTTTTGGATGAAGTTGATCAGTTAATTAAAAGAGATCAAAGCATACTTTACGATTTGTTAAGAATTGAAAATTATACAAAACAAAAAGTTGGATTAGTATTTATTTCTAACGATAAGTTTGCCTTTAAAGATGTGGAAGATAGAATAAAGAGCAGCTTGAATTTAGAGGAAATTGAGTTTAAGCCTTATACATTTCTCGAGATGAAAGATATTGTAGAAGATAGATTGAAAAATGCTTTTGTTGCTTATGAAAATGGAGTATCAGCTTTAGTTGCTAGTAAAGCTGCTGAAAAGGGCGATGTTAGAATTGCTTTACAAATTTTGTTAAAGGCTGGAAGAAGAGCAAAAGATAAGCTTACATTAGAAGATGTTAAAGCGGTTTTGAGAGAAGAGATGGAAAATCCAAAAGAAAAAGCTTCTGAAAATTTTTTAAGCGATAAAGAAAAGCTATTACTTTCCCTTTTAGAAAAGCCAAAAAATACTGAGCAATTGTATGAAGAATTCCTAAAAAATATGAAAATTAGTCAAAGCGAATTCAATAGAATTGTAGATGAATTAATAAAAAAGAATTTGGTAGAAGTTATTGGATTTGAAAACAAATTTAGGATTTTGAGCAAGAGAAAAATTTAACAAAATAACATTAAACTTTTAAACTTGCTAACCTCTATAATAATATACACTAGGATAGCGGGGTAGAGCAGCCTGGAGTTAATAACTGAATGCTCGCCGGGCTCATAACCCGGAGGTCCGTGGAGGTTGAAAACAACCGCGGAATTCAAATCCACGCCCCGCTATCCATTTTTCTATTTTTAAATCTCATCTTAAGAAGAATTACAAGCTTTGCACTACTTTTCTAACTATGAAGAAATTTCTTAAATCAACTCTAAAATTAATCTATGCCAGCAAATCTTCCAAGAGAATGGTATCTGATAGAAGAAAATTTTAGAAATGAGAAAGATTTAGAAAAGAAAATAGAAATTTTAAAGCAACTTATAGCTGTAACTCCCAAGCACAAAGGAACGGAAAATCTTTTAGCTGAATTAAGAAAAAAGCTTTCTAAACTAGAAGATGCATTGGAAAAGAGAAAAAAATCTTCTAAAAAAATTAAACTAGTTGAAAAAAGTGGAGATATTCTAGTTTCAATTATTGGACTTACTCAAGTAGGAAAAAGCACTTTACTTAAATTGTTAACTAACGCTAATGTAGAAATAGGAGAAAAACCCTTCACTACAAAAGAGCCAAAAACTGGGGTTTGCTTTTATGACGGAATTTACATTCAATTTGTAGAAATACCATCGCTTTTTCTTAAGGAACATATGAGCATAGCTCATTCTTCAGATTTACTTTTGATTCTAATTAGAGAAGAAAGAGAATTAGAAGAAATAGAAAATATATTAAAGGAAAATAAGCTTCAAAATAAAAAGAAAATTGTTATAAAATGGTTTCAAAATAGAAGCTTTTCATTTGAAAATCTAGAAGCTAAAAAAGATTTTTTGCAACTCTTAGAGGAAATAATAAAAGAAGCTGAAATAATAAGAGTTTTTACTAAGCCTCCTGGCAAAAAAATTGAAGAAAGGGCAGTTGTATTGAAAAAAGGAAGTAAGCTTTTAGACCTAATAAAAAAATTGAATGAAAGTTGGTTAAAAACTTTTAAATTTGCTAGAGTTTTTGACAATTCTCAGTTTTCAGGAAAAAGAGTAGGCCTTGAATATGAGCTTAAAGATAAAGATATTGTAGAGCTACATTTTTAATTTTGAAAACAATTTAAAAAAATGGAAGTTTCACAAATAATGAACAAAAATGTAATTACAATCGGAAAAAACGAAAGTGTAGCAAAAGCTATTAACTTAATGGTTGAAAATAGATTTCACCAATTGCCAGTGGTTGAAAAATATTATGAAGGGATGGTTTTTCTTAAAAGATTGTTAAAGGTAAGAGGAGATCCAACAAGAACAAAAGTAGAAAATTATATAACGAATACTCCTTATCTAACTCCAAAAACTAGCGTTGAAAATACAATCAAACTTCTATATGAAACAGGTCTAAGAGCTTTGCCTATTTTAGAAAACAAAGATGTTGTAGGAATAATAAGTGAAACTGATATTTTGTTAAACCTAAAAGAAAAAGAGTTTAGAGAGAAAAAAGCTCATGAAATAATGAATAAAGTTGCTGTTTTGAGCGAAAATGAAAAATTAAAAACTGTTATAAGAATGATGGAAAAGAAAAATATAAGTTCCATTCCTCTTATAGACTGGAAGGAAGAGCTATCCGGCTGTATAAATATTTTTACAGTTGCCAAATTCTTAGCAAAACAGAAAGAAAGAATTGAATCTTTTAAATCTGCTAAAGAATCTATAAACTTTCTAGAAAATCCAGCAAAAAACTTTTCTTTTTATCCAAAAACTGTTGAAAAAAACGAAAGTTTAGATAATGTTATAAGACTTTTAAAAGAATCAGAAGAAGTTATAGTTGTTGAAAACAGAAAGCCTATAGGAATCATAAAAGCTAGAGATATAATTGAAAGCTTGGTTGTAAAAGAAAAGGCTCAAATAATAGTTTCTGGAACTGAAAGAAAAGAGGAAGTAGCAAAGATATTTGAAAGAATCCATGAAAAGTGGAAAAAAGTAGAAAAAATAATCATAAATATAGAAAAAATTGGAGATAGAGAAAAGTATTTTGGAAAGATTAAAGTAATAGATTCTAACGGAAAAACTTTCATTGCATCTTCAATTTCATTTGATATTCTTTCTTTGGCAAGAGACCTAAAAGAAAAAGTTGAAAGGGAAATTTTAAAAAACAAGGAAATAAAAGAGAAAGCTAGAAGAAAAATTAAAGAGTGGGAAGTGTGAATTTAACTTTTCTTTTGATAGCTTTAATGACTATAATTTTTGTACTTGAAGAGCCTCTTGATTTGATAGAAAATTTTTCATTCATTCCAAAACTTGCATTTTCTCGCCCTTGGACTTTTTTAACTTCAATTTTTCTCCATGCAAATTTCTCTCATCTTTTCTACAATATGCTTGCTTTGTTTTTCTTTG
>JBMFIJ010000023.1:0-6130 GCA_049976365.1 Candidatus Aenigmatarchaeota archaeon
CAGGATTGAGTTAAATAAGCTTTTTTTCCAAAATAATTCACTTCAAAAAGTGTTGAACCACCTTCACAAGCCGCAGAAACTATTATTGGTGGTTGAACTTCCAAAAACCCATTTTCTTTAAACCATTCTCTTGCAGCTTCCAAGACTTTAGCTCTAACCAAAAGAATATTTCTCATTTTTCTACTTCTAATCCACAAATGCCTATAATTCAACAGATGCTCCACTCCCATCTTTTTCTTTTGAATCGGAAAGTCTGGATAGGCTTTGAAAAGAATTTTTACATTTTTAATCTCTATTTCATATCCAAATGGAGACCTTTCATCTTTTTTTGCCTCGCCTTCAATTTCTAAGGTAGATTCTAAAGTTAAATGATCCAATTCTTCCAAAACTTTCTCTCCAACATTTTCTTTTCTTGCAACGCATTGAATAAAGCCTGTACCATCTCTAACAATAAGAAAAACTATTCCTCCAGAGCTTCTCTTATTATGAAGCCACCCTCTTATTTTAACATTTCCGGTTTTTCCTTCTAGAATTTCCTTTATCTCTTTAAACTCCAAAGAATCACCCCCCTTAGAAAATTTAAGCTAGAGAATTTTAAAATGAGGTTTTCAGTTATTTTGGCGACCAACCATTAGATAATTCATTTTTAAAATTTAAAAGCTTTTTTCAATTAATTTTTATGATTGAGTTTAGCAAAGAAGAGATTATAGAAATTACAATTGCAGTTTTAGTTCTCACTTTAATTTTTTCTTTTAGAGGATTTTATTTCGATATTGACTTAATTCCAATAAGCTTTTTCTCTGTTTCAATAGCTTATTTGCTTCATGAATTGGCGCATAAATTCGTAGCAATAAAACTTGGATATTCTGCAAGATTTAGACTCTATCTCCCTTCAACATTGTTAAGCATTTTTCTAGCTTTTACTGGAGTAAAAGTTGCAGCCTTAGGATGGGTTGAGATACTTCCTTTCAAGTTTAAATCTTGGCTTTACAGAAGATTAGAATTTTCCTTAGAAGATATGGGAAAAATTGCGTTATCAGGTCCATTAACAAACATTTTTTTGGCTTCGGTTTTTCTCATTTTCAATTTACATTTTCTAAAAGATGTAAATGCATGGATGGCCTTTTTCAATTTATTACCAGTTCCACCTTTAGATGGCTCTAAAGTAGTTAGCTGGAACTTTGGATATTGGGCGTTCTTTTTCATTTTTTCCATATTTTTATTGATAATTTAGGTTTAGAACATGATGGATTTTTTTAGAAAACAGATTGAAGAGAAAAGATATTTAGATACAGTTATTCACATTCTTGTAGCTATAACTTTATGCTTTTTCTTTTCTTTAACTTTTAAGAATTACGATTTATCAACAATAATAACATTTGTATTCGCTGGAACATTCTTTCCAGATTTAGACCATTTACTTTTATACAAAAAATCAAGATTTTACAATTTTAAATCATTTTTAAGATGGATTGTTCATAGCAATAGATACAGAATAGGATTTGAACTCTTTCACAATTTTCCTTCAATTATTTTAATTCTTTTACTTCTCCCAATTCTTTACATTAAAAGCAAGCTAATGTTCATTTTCTTTTCAGCCTTTCTTTTTCATTTAATTACAGATTTAATTTTAGATAAGTTAGTTCTTAAAAACATAAGATTCTGGAGATTCGGATTATAATCCAAAATAACTCATTGCTTCTTTTATGTTACTAACTTCTACAACATTTATTCCAACTACTTTTCCAACATTTTCAATTTTTTTCTTATAAGTCGTCGTACAAAAAGTAAAATAGCCAATCTGTTCACATTTCTCTTCAGGTATATAATTTACTTGAGTTCCTTGTCCTTTTGGTACTAAGAAAGTTTCTCCTCCAATTTCTTTAATTGCTTCTGCCTTTGGAATTATTCCTCCAACGGGTCCTATACTTCCATCTGGATTTATAGTTCCAGTTATTGATATCTTGTTATTCAATTCTTTCCCTTCTATTGCTGCAATAGTTGCAATTGTTAATGCAGCTCCCGCAGAAGGACCTTCCACTACAGTAGCATTTATATCTTCAATTGAATAAATCAAGTCAAATTTTGATAAGTCAACTTTTGTTATTTCTTGGGCAACTCTTTTTGCTGTTTGAATTGATTGTTGAGTATCCAGCCAAAAAAGAATTTGATTTATATCTACTAAGACTTTTCCACTTCCGGGCTTAATTCCAACTTTTAAAACACTAGCTACACCTTTTCCTTCATTATCAACAGCAGGAACATAAATTTTAACAAATCTTTCTTGAGTTATGTTTGTCAAATTAAAAACAAAAGTTTTCAACTCTTTTTTCTCAATAGTATGAATATATCTGCTTCCAACAAACGCAATTCCTATTATTATTGCTAATCCTAGAAAAATGATTTTTCTATTACTTTCAAACTTTTTTCTCATAAAATATCTAAATTTTGAAAAATAAAAATTGCGGGAGGCGCGCTCTCGGTGGATATGAAGTATTGGGCTGCTTATCTGAATGCCCTTCTCAGCTTCGTATCTCTACAGCACACACATACCTTCTTACCCTTGCTGCATTCCTGCCCTGGGGGATTTGAAGATATGTGTGCCCATAGAGGCGAAGCATCATAGTTGGGCATTCAGGGCAAACCCAATACTTCATACCGCCCTCGAGCTTCGGTTCGGCCATTATGGACCATTTGCCGAAAGTAGGCGAGGCCCAGCCGCCCAGACCTAGCCTCCCGCAATTAAAGTTTGTTTTAAAAAGAAAAAAATTTAAATACTTTATTCTCAGTATACTTATAAGGTGTTAAAGAATGGCAGAAGAAGACTGGGAAGAAGAGAAAACAGACGAGGAAGAAGACTGGAACGAAGAAGACTTTGAGGAAGACTGGGAAGAAGAGGAAGAAGAAAGCGAAGAAGAATTCTAAAGAAAAAACTTTTCCCTTTTTCCTTTTTTGTTTTTATTTTTTGGTAATAAATTTTCCTTTTTTAGCTTTTTAAAGGTATTTTTTAAATTTTAGTTGGTGAGAAAAGCATCACGTACTTTGGCAATAACTAATGCATAAAAATCAAGAAAATGAAATAAGGTGAAAAAATGAAAACTTTAATTGAGCTTAAAAATGTTAGCAAAGTTTATAAAATGGAAGAAGTTGAAGTTCCGGCTTTAAAAGGAATAAACATGAAGATAAAAAGAGGTGAATTTGTTTCAGTTATAGGACCAAGCGGCTCAGGAAAATCAACTTTATTGCATATCATTGGCTGTTTAGATAGACCTACTAAAGGAGAAGTAATTTTAGATGGGATAGATGTTTCAAAACTTAGTGATAATGAATTGTCAAGAATTAGAGCAAAGAAAATAGGATTTGTTTTTCAGTTTTTTAATTTGTATCCAACTTTGACTGCATTAGAAAATGTTGAGTTGCCAATGATGATTGTTGAAAAAGATAAGAGTGAAAGGAAAAAGAGAGCCAGAGAATTGCTAAAAATTGTTGGGTTGGAAAAAAGGGCAGAACATTTACCTTCTCAATTATCTGGCGGTGAGAGACAGAGAGTAGCGATAGCAAGGGCTTTAGCAAATGACCCTCCATTAATTCTTGCAGACGAGCCAACTGGTAATTTGGATTCGAAATCTGGAAAAGAAATTGTATCTTTGCTTAAGAAGTTGCAGGAAGAAAAAGGAAAAACAATTGTAATGGTAACTCACTCGTTAGATATTGCAAAATTTGCTGACAGGCTTATTTATTTTAGAGATGGAAAAATTATAAGGGATGATAAAAATGAGAAATTTTAAGATCTTAATTTTCGCAATGTTTTTAGCAACATTTTATTTTTTAAGTTTAGCTAATGCTGCAGAACCAATTATTTTAGCAAGCTTTTCTGTGTATCCAAGCGTAATTGCTCCAGGAAATGAAGGTTATATTCAACTAACTTTAAAAAATACAGGTAATGCCGCTGCAAACAGTGTAAAAATTTCACGTGTTTCTTTTAGCCCAGGAATAATTCCCTATGGGCAATGGATAATGGATTTAGGTGCTTTGGGAGTGGGTGATTCCTCCATAGCCTTATTCAAGTTTGCTGTTTCGAGTGATGCGTCTGCTGGCTTATATGCAATAAATTTTAATATCGATTATTGCCAAGATTCTTCATGCAGAACTATTACTCCAAATGCTATAATTAATGTTCAGTCTCCGTCTGCTTTAGAGCTTTTATCGATAAGCCCTTCTTCATTGAGACCTGGAGAAAAAACAAATTTGACTTTTACAATAGCAAATAAAGGAAAGAGCATTAGTAATCTAATATTTTCATGGACTAGCATAAAAAGTGAAATTTTTCCTTTAGGTTCTGGTAATAGAGTAGTAATTCCTGTCATTGATGAAAATTCTTATTATAAAATTACAACGGAAGTTTTAGTAAGTCCAAGCGCTTTGCCGGGAATTTCTCCTTTAAGCATTTCTATTCAATATCAAGATAAAGCTGGGACAAATCAAACTATAAGCTTAGTTGCAGGAATTGAAATAAGTGGAGAAACAGACTTTGATGTTAGTGTTCAAGAATCTACAGCAACTTTAACAACTCTTGCAATAACAAACATCGGGACAACTACAGCCTATTCAACTATCGTTACAATCCCTAAACAAGAAAACTTTAGGGTAATTGGTGCCTCAAGCAGTGTAATAGGAAATTTAAATGCTGGTGATTACACGCTTGCTAGCTTTCAAATAATTCCAGTTGGCAATTTTACTTCAAGAGGAAAGAAACTTAGCGTAGAGATTTCTTATACTGATTCTACTGGTATAAGAAGAATTGTTCAAAAGGAAGTAGAAATTGGCTTTTTAAATGCAACTTCAATAGGAATGAGAACAAGAACAACTCAGACTCAATTTCAAGGTTGGAGCAATAGCATTCAATACATTGTTATTGGCATTGCTGGCATTGTTTGCATAATAGCTTTTCTTAAACTCAGAAAATGGAAAAGAAAATAATTAGCTTAATTTAAAGATGGTATTATGAAAATTGATGATATTATAAAATTTTCTTTACGCAACTTGTCGCAAAGAGGATTGAGAAGCTGGCTAACTATATTAGGAATAGTAATCGGTATAGCCTCTATTGTTTCAATACTTTCAATAGGAGCTGGAATGCAGCAAACAATTTCTTCTCAGCTTTCTGGTTTGGGTAGCGACGTTGTTTATATCATACCAGGTTTTGAGAGGTCTGCTAGAACCGCTTTTGGAAGGGTAATTGCTTCAAGGATTACTGGCACGGCAATAACTTTAAGCGATAAAGATTTGGCAACAGTGAAGTCAACACAAGGTGTAAAAATTGTTAATGGTATAGTTTCTGGAAGAGCGAATGTGCAGTATTTTGGAGAAAATGCGTCTGTGCAAATTTATGGGGTTGATCCTTTTGCTACTAGAGAAATTTCAACTGTTGAAGTAGAAGTTGGGAGAGATTTAGTTGCAGGAGATAGAAATGTTGTTGTAGTTGGAAATAGAGTTGCAAAGGAAATGTTTAAAAAACCTATAACGCTGAATTCTCGACTAACTATTGAAGGAAAAACTTTCAGGGTTGTTGGTATTTTGGAAAGAGCAGGAGGAATAGTAGGAGGCATTACATATGATAACTCAATATTTATGACAACAAGCGATGCAAGAAGCATTATTACCAACATTAACTCAAATGAATTTTCTGTAATTCAGTTTAAAGTAGAGGATTTGCAAAAGCTTGATGATATTGTAAGCAATGTTGAAAAAAGATTAATGATCTCGAGGCATGTAACAGAAGAAACAAAAGATTTCACGATAATAACTGCAAAATCAATGCAAGAAACGATTTCAAGCGTGATAAATACGTTAAATCTTTTTCTCGCTGGAATAGCTGCAATTTCCTTGCTTGTTGGAGCGATAGGGATAGCAAACACAATGTTTATGTCAGTAATGGAAAGAACAAGGCAAATAGGTACTTTGAAAGCATTAGGTGCAACAAATTTTGAAGTAATGTTAATGTTTTTATTCGAGTCCGCGATGATTGGTTTTATAGGTGGCTTAATAGGGATTTTTCTTGGATTTATTGCTTCTGGGTTAATTTCTGAACTAGGAATCAGAATGATTGTTATTGGTATGCGTGGAACAA
>JBMFIJ010000024.1:0-5776 GCA_049976365.1 Candidatus Aenigmatarchaeota archaeon
CATTTTTGTTTGATTTTAGCTTTTTGGATTCTCTCCTATTTTCTCTTTTCTCATTTTTTGGCTATTTTTTACATTTGCTAGTTGATAAGTACGAAGATTTCTTAGGAATGGTAGGAAGGTTAAGGAAAATTTTGAGAGCTAAACTGAAAGGATCTCTTTTTCTATATCTTTAACATTCAAAAATCTTATATTTGCATTTCTTGCAATTTTTTCATCAACTTCAAGGTCTCCTATGTAAAGCTCAATTTTCAATTTTTTAAAAAGAGAAACTTTTTCTTCTTCATAGTTTCCAGGTTTTGTTACAAAAATTTTTTCTTTTGGAAATTCTGGTAATATTTTTTCTACTATCTCTTTTGCTTTTGAATTTCCGCTTACTATGTAAATATCTCTTGGATTAAATTTTTCTATTATAAATCTGTATATTTTTTTGGCTCTTTCTTCTTCCTCTTTAAGGTAAGAGTTTTCTTTTAAGATTTCATAATAAATTTTATCAAATTCTCCCGAAAATCCTTCTATTTCTCTAAATGCTCTGTAATACTCTTCTCCATGTTTTTCTAATTCTTTTGGAATTTTAACTCCTTTTTCTTTTAAAGATTTGATTGTCTCTTCGTAAGCTTTTCTGTAAATTTCATATATTCTTTCAAAGCTTATTAATGTTCCATCTAAATCCAAAGCAACTGTTGACATTAATTTAATTTAAAGGAAAGCTTTTTAAACTATAAGTTTAACATTCTAAAATGGCAAAAGAATTTAGATGGAAAGGTTTAACAATAGAGGAATTGAAAAAACTTTCTTTAGAGCAATTTATAAAGTTGGCCCCAGCGAGAATAAGGAGAAGTTTAAAAAGGGGTTTAACAGAAGAGCAAAAAAAGCTTCTTGAAAAAATCAGGAAAAATCCAGAAAAATTTCATAAAACTCATTTAAGGGATATGATAATTTTGCCAGAAATGATTGGAGTAAAGATTGGAGTTTATAGGGGTGGTGGAAAAGCGGGAGATGAAAGTGGAAAGTGGGTACCAATTACAATAACTCCAGAAATGGTAGGAAGAAGGTTAGGAGAGTTTGCCATTCCAATCAAAAAAGTTGAGCATTCTGCTCCAGGAATAGGTGCTTCTAGGGGAAGTAAGCATATAGCGACAAAATAGTTAGCTTAAGCAATTAATTATTTTTTATTCGACATATAAGCAAGATGAGAGAAGCTTCTTATGTATTTCTTTCTTGTAGAAAAAAGCTTGAAATCTGAAGAACAAAAATATACAAACTTATCTATAAACATTCTAAGGTCTTGTCACCAAAATATTTTTAATAAGAATAGCAGGAGTTTTAACAGGTATTATGCTTTCCCACCATTTTACTTCTTCTTTTCTCTTTTCTATAGCTTCTATGTTCTTTAAAAAATCTAAAAAGTTTGAATTTATTCTAACATTTTTTGCTATTCCCTCTATTTTTCCATTTTTTACATAAAAAATCGCATCTCTAGCTAAAGAAGAAAAGCTTCCTTCGACAAAACTTGTAAATCTAGTATACCAGGTATTACTTACTATTAAACCTTCCTTTATATTCTCTAACATTTCTTCAAAGCTATATTCTCCATTTTTAACTTCAATTTCCCAAGGAACTGGATAAACAATTCCTGCATTTCCTGTAGGTTTTTGATTTGTTTGTTTAGAAGTTGATGTATTGTGTAAATAAGATTTCAATATTCCATTATCTATTAATATTGTTCTTTTTGTTGGCCTTCCTTCATCATCAAATTTCCTAAAAGTTCCGTCATCAATTAATGTTAAATTTTTGCTACTAATTTCTTTTCCAATTTTATTAATCAAAAAAGAATTTCCCGAAATTACTTCGAGGGCAGAAAATGCTAGGCTCGCATAAGATAAAATTCCTGATAAAGCTAAAGGTAAGAATAATATTGGATATTTTTTCTCTTTAACATTCATTTTTCTATCAGTAAGATTGGAATAATGTTTAGCTTCTTCTGCAATCTTTTCAATTTCTATATTTTTTCCAAACGTAGAATATTTAGCAGAATGAAAGCTTGTTTTTCCAAAAGTTCTTATCGAAAAATTAAAGAAAGTGTTAATATCTTTTTCATTAATTCTCTTAGAAGTTAAAATCTCCCTTTCAATCTTTCCTTCCCAAAATGTTCCTGCGCTTTTTTGTTTTAAATCATCTAAAACTTTTTCTATTCTTTCATTCCAATCATACTCAAAAACTTTTTTATCGTAAATGGGGCTTCTATAGTTAAACTTACCTTCTGCAATTCCAAAATAATTTTTATTTTCTTCAACATTTTTTACTTTCTTCAAACAATTTCTAGCAAAGGTATTTGCATCTTTTTCAGAAGAGATTGTCAGAGAAGAGAGAAAAGTTTTTTTACCTTTAGCTAAAAAGAGAGTTAATACTTCAAAATCCCAGAATTGATTTATAACTATTTTACTGTTTGCAAACTTTATTTGCTTTACTTTTTGTTTTTCATAAATTATAATCCAATCATCAACATTTTTGAAAATTCTTGCTATTTTTTCTATCATTATTTCACCCTTAATTCTCTAACTCTTACGTAAGGTCCTCCCATCCAAACTGGAACTCCTTGCATTGGTTCTCCTTTCCCACAAACTCCAGCAACAAATTCTAAGTCTTTTGAACAAGCATCTATTTTTGAATAAATTTCTTGAGTTGTCGTTTCTATTGTTGGCCTTCTTATAAAATTTTTTATTTCTCCATTTTCAATTTCATAACTTTCAAAACCAACATATTTTTCATTCCATCTTATATCGTCAATATTCCATTCAGTAAAAGATTTTATTAAAATTCCTTTTTTAATATCTTCAACCATTTCTTCAAGCTTATAATCTCCTGGAAGCATAAAAGTGTTCGACATTCTAACTATTGGTTCTCTCGTATAATTCATAGCTCTTGCAGAAGCGTTGCTTTTTGTTTTCAAAACTAATGCAGTTTCTCTATTTAACAAAAATTCGTTAATAACACCTTCTTTTATTAAAAACTTTCTTCTCGCTTTTACACCTTCGTCATCGAACAAATAAAATCCAAAACTTTTTTTGATTGTAGGATCATCGACAATCGTTACTTTTTCACTTCCTATTCTTAATCCAATTGAATTAATTTTTGCATAAGATTCTCCAGCTTGAGCAGCTTCTCTACCTAAAATTCTATCAGCCTCTAAAGGATGACCGCAAGATTCATGAACGATAATTCCAATAAGCTCTGGTGCAAATATAACATCAAATTTTCCTTTTTTATTCTTTCTCGCTTTTAATATTTCTTTCATTATTCTTGCTTCTTCTTCAATCTTTTTTTCAACTTTCAAACTTAGAAAATCTTTCCAGCTGCCAGAACTTCCAAAAACAAAATCTCTTTGCTCAATTTTAGAATTTTCCTTAGCAACAATATTGTATTCAAGGTAAAACCTTTGAATTTCAGAATAGATTTTACTCCCATCGCTATTAACGAAATATTTTTTTGTCAGAATATTTTTCAGCATGAAAATTTTTGATTTTATCCATGGAAAGCTTATTCTTTTATCCAGGCTAATCAAAAAATCTTTAATCTCTTTTTCGCTTGCAAAATCTTTTACATATTTATAGCTTGCTCTATTTGCTTTTTCTTCTGAAAGTAAGATTGGAGAAGAAAGTTTAGCTTCTTTTAAAGCTCTTTTCACACTTTCTCTTATTTTCTTTTTTGATAGATTTGAAATCGATACAAAAGAGGCTCCGTTATTAATAATTCTTATTCCCAATCCTTTTGATTTTTCTTCTATCGAAGGTTCAAAATTTCCGTTTTTCAATATAAAGATTTTTGATTCTTCTTCTTCAAATCTTGCTTCAGAATATTCAGCTTTGCTGATTTTTATAACAAATTCTGCTAAGTCTTTTTCAAAATTCATTAACTTTTTATATTTTGTTCAATTAAATATTTAATGAATCTTAACCTACCAAACCATTTGGGAGTAATTATTGATGGTAATAGAAGGTGGGCAAAGAAAAGAGGTTTACCTCCTTGGAAAGGTCATGAGGCTGGAGCAAAAAAGCTTAATGAATTTTTAAATTGGTGTTTAGAAGTAGGAATTCAAAACGTTTCAATTTATACACTTTCTACTGAAAATTTGAATAGACCTAAAGAAGAGTTAAAACATCTTTTCAGAATTTTAGAAGAATATATTGATGGCTTGCTAAACAATAAAGAAAGGTTTGCTTTGCTAGAGAAGTATGAAGTAAAAGTAAGATTCGTTGGAGAATTGAATAGATTGCCAAAAAAATTAATCAAATTAATGGGTAAATTGATGGAAAAAACTGCAAAATATCAAAAAAGAGTTTTGAATTTTTTGGTTGCATATGGGGGAAAATCAGAAATAGTTAATGCGATAAAAAAGATTGCAGAAGAAATTGTTAAACGAGGAAAAATTGAAATAAGTGAGAAAGATGTAGAAAAATATTTATATATTCCTATACCTTTAGATTTGGTAATTAGAACTGGTGGTTATCAAAGACTTTCTAATTTTTTGTTGTGGCAAGCGAGTTATGCTGAAATATATGTTACAAAAACTCTCTGGCCAGACTTTTCAAAGAAAGAATTTATTAAAGCTTTAAAATGGTATTCTCGACAAAAGAGAAATTTTGGTAGATAGAATGTATGATTTAGTTGTCGTAGGAGGTAGCTTATCAGGGTTAAGAGTAGCAGAATTAGTTGCGAGAAAAAATCATAAAGTTCTAGTTATAGAAGAGCATAATAAAATTGGATTTCCTTCTAAATGCACAGGCTTAGTAAGTTATAGGATTAAAGAACTGCTACCATTTTTAGATGAGCGAATAATTCAAAATGAGGTCAAAGTAGCTAAATTTGTTTTTGGTAAAAAGCACTTTGAAATTGAGTCAAAAAAGCCAATGTATGTTTTAGATAGAGTTAAGCTTGATAAGTACCTTTATCAAAGAGCTTTATCTTTGGGTGTTGAAGTAAAATTGGATGAGAAATTCTTAACTACAGAAAAGTTTACAAATAGCTTGAGGATAATAACTGATAAAAACTTTTATGATACTAAAATGCTAGTTGGGGCTGATGGTGCATTTTCTGCAGTTGCAAAAAATTTTAATCTATATGAAGATAGAGAGTTTTTTGTTGGAGTTCAAGGAAATGTTGAAGGAAAATTTGAAAAGGAAAAAGTTGAGCTTTGGTTTGGAAGCAATATAGCTAAAGATTTTTTTGCTTGGGTTGTTCCAATAAATGAAAATATTGCAAAAATTGGTTTAGCCACCAAAGAAAATCCTTTCGAATATTATAAAAAATTTTTGAGAAAAAGAGTCAAAAAATTTGTTCATCCGGATACAAGTGGGATAATAAAATTTGGACTAATAAAAAAATCTGTAGCTGAAAGAGTTTTATTAGTTGGAGATGCAGCAATGCAAGTTAAACCTTTTAGTGGGGGTGGAATAATTTATTCTTTGATTGCAAGCGAGCTAGCTTCTTTAGCAATTTTAAAATCTCTAGCAAAGAATGATTTTAGCGAAGAATTTTTGAAAAAAAGTTATGAAGAAGAATGGAAAAGAAAGCTTGCTTTTCCCATAATTAAAGGTTTAATTCTAAGAAAACTCTTTTATGCTTTTGGTGATTTATCCATAAGTTTTTGGTTCAATTTGATACCTTATATGAGATTCTTAATTGAAAATCTTGATGTAGATTTTTATTAATCCTTAGGCTTCAAAACTAATTAAAGAATGTTCTCTAATTATTTCATAAGGTTAATTTATCATTTCAT
>JBMFIJ010000025.1:0-5468 GCA_049976365.1 Candidatus Aenigmatarchaeota archaeon
ATGGAGAAAATTTACCTTTATTTCTTGCTTCTATTGTCTAATTTCTCTTTCCACTAAAATGAGGTGATGAAAATAGGAGAAAAACAAAAACAATAGAAGGATGTAGTTTAATTAAAGATAAAAATGTCCCATATGGGACAAATCTCATAAAAATTCTCCTAAGAAAGCTTGTCTTATATTTCCAGTAATTTCATCTTATGTTAAACCTTCAACACAAATCTTCTAAATTTGTTAATTTCTTCTTTCTAATAAATTTATGGGGCTGTGGTGTAGCTTGGTAACACGCGGGTTTCGGGTACCCGAGATCCTGGGTTCAAATCCCAGCGGCCCCATATGAGAAAAATAAGCAAAAAACCTGAATGGCAAAGAAGAATTGCAAAAGAGAGAATAGAAATACTTTTAGATTTAGCAAAAAAAGAAGCTAAGAAAAATTTAGAAAGAAGTAGAAGATATATTGAGCTTGCAAGAACAATTGGAAAAAGGTATAATGTAAGATTGAAAAAGGAGCAAAAAGATTCTTTTTGTAAAAAATGCAACACTCCTTTAATTCCTGGCTATACAATGAAAACTTGGCTTGATCCAAAAACAAAAACAAAAGTTGTCAAATGTTTAATTTGTAAAAATATTTATAGGCAAAGATATAAATAATTCTATGAGATTGGTAACAATTTTGGCCTTTCTAATAATGTTCTTTTCAGTTTTTGGACTATTTTTCATTTTTGATAATTTGAATAAAATAGCAGAAGAATGTCAAAAACCAAATCCAAGCATATCTAGAGCTATTTGTAATTCTTTTACTGGTTTTAGCATGAACATTTTATTAGTTTTGCTTATTATTGGAGGCTTTGTTTTGATTCTTTCTTCAACAATATTTATCCTAATTAGGTAAATAAAACCTTTTTAAGCTTTTTTCTTCAATAATAATTATGTCACTAGCATCTCAAAAGTTAATGGACGCATTAAAAGCAATTGGACTAAACCTTTATGAAAGAAATATCTGGATTGCTCTTTTAAGTAAAGGTTCTGCTACAGTTGGTGAACTAGCAGAAATGGCGAATATTCCAAGAAATAGAGCTTATGATGTTCTAGAAAGTTTGGCAAATAAAGGGTTTGTTGTTTTGCAACCATCGAGACCTTTAAAAGCAATTGCTTTGCCTCCAGAAGAAGCTTTAGAGAGGGCAAAGAAAAAAATTGAAGAAGAATTTAGAATGACTACTCAAAGAATAGATGATTTGAAAAACAGTGCAATAATGAAAGAATTAAAAGAAATTTATCAAAAAGGATTTAAAACTCTTTCTCCAGAAGAAATTACAGGAGCCCTTAAAGGAAGTTCTGTTTTTCAACAATTAGACTCTATGTTCAAAGCGGCTACTAAAAATATAAGTATTGTTACAACGCCTGAAGGATTAAAAGAATTGTTACAATACCATTTTGAAACTTTAAGAAAAGCTAAGGAAAAGGGAGTAGATATAAAAATTGTTTCTCCAATAAATGATGAGGTTAAAGAAGAAGTTAAAGTTTTATCTAACGTTGCTCAAATAAGAAGTATAAATGAAAAAGAAATACAGCTTTATGGAAAGTTTGCGATAATTGATGATAAAGAAATTGTTATGAGTTTGGTTAATCCTAAAGAGGAAAGAAAAGAAGAAATAGCAATTTGGACTAAGAGTGAGCATGCAGCCTCTAACATTCTTTCTCCATTATTCAAAATAGTCTGGGAAAAGTCAAAAGCTATCTAGAAAACAGGTCTGGCAGAAACTTCAATAGGCAAATTGATCATTTTCTTAGGATATTCCTTCGTTTTTTCTTCAATTTCCTTTATCAAATCTTCAACCTTTACTTCTCTGATCTTTTTGCTTCCTCTTTCTCTAACTGAGAGAATATTGGATTTAATTTCTTTTTCTCCAATAACAACAATGTAATTAATCCATGAAACTTCTGCGTCTCTTATCTTCTTTTCTACAGTTTCTTCTCTATCATCAACATCGCTTCTTATCATCCTTTCTCTCAATTTCAAGGCTATTTTCTTAGCATCTTCTACATATTTCTTAGAAACTGGAATAATTCTTACTTGAATTGGAGAAAGCCATAAGGGTAAAGAAGGGTTTTCTTCTTTTATTACATTGTCAAAAATTGTGTAAATAAATCTTTCTAAACTTCCTAAGACTGCTGAATGCAAAATTATAGGATATTGCTTTTTACCATTTTCATCAACATATGTTATTCCAAATCTTTTAGAATTACCAAAATCTATTTGAACTGTTCCGATTTCCCTCGCTCTTTTTAACTCATCAATAATATGATATTCAATGTTTAAAGACCAATAGTAGTTAATGCCTGGTGGATAAACACATATTAAAACTGGGTAATTCTCTCTTTTTACTAACTCTAGGAAAAACTCTTTGTTTTTTTCAAAAAATTCTAAAGATGTTAAGTTGTAAAGGGAAACATATTTTCTTCCAAGTTTTTCCATTTCTTTATGAATAATTTCATGCAAAATCAAAAATTGTTTTTTTGCATCTTCCAAATCTTTACAAAAAACATGCAAATCTGGCATTAAAAACTTCCTCATTCTAAAACCTAAAAGAAGCTCTCCAGATTGCTCAAACCTATAGCTATCTGCAATTTCAAACATTCCAAATGGTAAATGTTTATAGCTTATTTGCCAATCTTTAGCAATAGCAAACTGTTGAAAACAGGCTGCATATCTTAATACCAATTGCCTATCTTCTGAATTAACAACATACATTCTTTGGCCAAATAGAGAAGCATGTTCAGCAATTGCTTTTTCTTTTAAGTTAAACATATTTGTTCCTTTAACGAAATAGACATTAAAAGGTAAAGAAGAAACAACCTTTGATACATATTCTGAAGCCATATCTAAAATAAAAGCACCTAAAGGAGAATATCTCATATGACCTAAATCTGACATTTCTTCCCATTCAATTCCAAACTTTTTCATAGCTTCCAAATATTTTGGTTTAGGATTTTCTTTTCCCTTTACTCCTAAAGCTTCTTGCTCAACCAAAATCTTAAAATCTTCCTCTCCTTTTTTAAACTTATAATCTTTTACATCTATCAAACTACCATCTTTAGTTAAAACAAAGTATTTTTTCTCAATTTTTCTTTCTTCAACTTTACCTTTTCCAATTTCTTTAAATTGTTCAGCTAAAGGATGGCCTTTAACAGAAAAGCTTAATTTTTTAGTCCAGCCAAATGGAGCTCTCAAAACATCAATTTTATTCTCTTTAGCTATTCTTTCAATTTCTTTCAAAATTTGAAGAGAAGTCACAGGATCTGCTAGCTCCTTAGAAAGATGAGCATACGGATAAATAACAAGCTTTTTAACTTTTAAATTTTCTAGAGATTTTTTCAACTCATCAAAAGCCAATTTAGCTGTAGAAATATCATCTTTATTTTCTACTGATATTAATGCTAAAAGACAATCTTCAACCCTAACTCTTTTCTTATCTGTTTCTTCTGCAAAATCCATTTCTTTTTGAGTTGGTTCAAATTCTATGAAATCAACGTGTAATTGTAACATTTTCATAAAAACCTACCTCCTTTTTTGAATAGAAAAAAGAATAAGAACGTTTTAGAGTGTTTGTCGCTCGCCTTTCATTGTTTTATCTTGTTTTTTGTGTATTTAAACTTTTTCCCATTAATTATTGATTCAAGATATGTTATTTTTTCTTGCCAAAACTTAGCTTCCTTAATTGTTCTTGAAGCAAACAAAGCTTCTTTCGCTCTTTCCAATTCTTCAATCAATTCAGACTTTTCGCTCATATTACTATTTTGAAGTAAGGATATTTAAGCTTTTATTACCTAAAAGTTAGGAATTTTCAAGAAAAAAGGCATATATTATTTTCTAGTGGTAGTAACTAGTTTTCAGATTTAAATCTGGAGGATTTAAAGAAAATATGGGAAACCTGAGAAAATTCCTTAAAAAAATTTTGAAGGAAATCTTGCCCGATAAAAAAACTGAAAGAGAATTAAAGTCTTTGGCAAAAAAAGTTCTTAGAGTTGCTAATAAGAAAGCAAAAAAATATAAGGCAAAGGCAATGATAGTTGGTAGCATAACAAGAGATACTTGGCTGCCAGATAAAAAAGAATTTGATATTTTTATTCTATTTCCAAAAGATTTACCGATAGCAAAACTTGAAGAATATGGTCTAAAAGTCGGAAAAGAAATTGTTAAGGAGTTAAAAGGAACATTTACCTTAAAGTATGCGCAGCATCCTTATTTATCAGCAAAAGTTAACGATATAGAAATAGATATTGTTCCTTGCTATAACATAAAAAACATAGCTGAATTTAAAAGTCCTGTAGACAGAACTCCATTTCATGTTAAATACTTAGAAAAACATCTAAAGAAAAATCAAGCAAATGAAGTTAGAATCCTAAAGAAGTTTTTAAAATCTCATAATCTATATGGAGCTGATGCTAAAACTGAAGGTTTTTCCGGTTATTTATGCGAACTTTTGATAATAAAATACAAAACTTTTGAGAATTTGTTAAAAGCTAGCTTAAATTGGAAAATTCAAGAAATAATTGATCTGGAAAATTATTATAAGAAAACGGAATATCAAAACTTGAAAAAAATTTTCAAAGGGCAGCCTTTAATTGTTATTGATCCTACAGACAAAGAAAGGAATGTGGCAGCTGCTTTAAGCATTAAGAATTTTTTCAAGTTTAAAAAAATTGCAAAAGATTTTTTGGAAAATCCATGTGAAAAAACATTCTATGGAACAAAAAATTATTTAACTGATTTTGAATTTACAAACTTAAGAATAAAGAGGGGAACACAAATTTTAATGATAAAGTTTGTTCCTCCAAAAGTTGTACCAGATATCTTATGGCCTCAATTGAGAAAGTTTGCAGAAAGATTAGAAGGAATTTTAGAAGAAAGAAAATATGAGTTCAAAGTTTATGGAAAGGATGTTTATACAGATGAAAATGAATTAGCTATAGTTTTGATTGAAATGGAAGTTTATTCTTTGCCAAATATTCAAAAAATTGTTGGACCTTATGTTTTTGATGAAAAGAATTCAAAAGCATTTTTGGATGCACATAAAGATGCTTTAATTGGACCTTATGTAGAAGATGATAGATGGGTAGTTGAAGTTGAGAGAAAATTTAAGAAGGCTAAGGAAAAAATAAGTGATAGTTTGAAAAAACCTGTGGAAATTTTAAAAGCTAAAGGAATTCCAAATTATATAGCTGAAGCTTTATCTAAAGGGTTTGAAATTTTGGAAGGAGAACAAATTGAAAAATTAATAAAAGAGAGAAAAGATGTTAGTGAATTTTTATATAATTATTTCTTTAAGGAAAGATTGGCATGAATGTGAAAAATAAACTA
Source organism: Candidatus Aenigmatarchaeota archaeon (assembly GCA_049976365.1). Lineage (GTDB taxonomy): Archaea > Aenigmatarchaeota > Aenigmatarchaeia > CG10238-14 > SpSt-28 > SpSt-28. Next base: position 5,360 of record JBMFIJ010000025.1, read on the forward strand.
AAGAAGCATTAACTTGCTGAATTTGGTTTTGTTTTTAAGAATCTTTAGTTTTTGTCCCATAAGGAACATTTTAGCATTCTCCATTAACATTTACTTCATAGCAAATTAA
>JBMFIJ010000026.1:0-5456 GCA_049976365.1 Candidatus Aenigmatarchaeota archaeon
CTAAAGGCATATTATTAGTTTTTACTTAGATATTTAAAATTTGGTATAGCTAACACAAACAGCATGAAAGGATAATTCATATAATCTTCATCACAAACCAAAAAAATCTTCACATTGAATTTTTATTTTATCCAAATGTTCTTGAAGAAATTGATAAAGCGAGAATACGCTTTTTCTTTTATTTTTATTTCAGCAATTCTTTATGTCCTACAACCTTTTTGTTGCTCCGCAAACAGGACAAACCCAAAATTCTTCTTTTTTTCCATTAACTTCTAAAACTTCTCTTACCATTTCAACTTCTTCATGAGAATTTTTCCTACAAACTTCGCAAACTCTGAATTTCCAGCTTCTATCAAAAAATAGTTGGCCCATCTTTATCTTTTTACCTCCGATACTTTTTCCGACTTAAATTTAAGATTGTGAGTTTAAAAATTTTTATGGAGTACAAAATTCTTTGCGAATATTATGAAAAATTAGAAAAAGAGTCTTCCAAACTTGAAAAAACCAAGATATTGGCAGAACTTTTCAAAAGCTGTTCTACTGAAGACTTAGAAAGAGTTGTGTTTTTGGTTCAAGGAATTGTTTATCCCAAGTATACGCAGCTTGAATTGGGAATTGCTTCTCAGCTAATGATAAAAGCTATAGCGAAAGTTGCTGGAATTAGTGAAGATAAAATTGAAGAAGAATTTGCTAAGCTTGGAGATTTAGGTTTAGTGGCTGAAAAATTGTGTAAAAATAAAAAACAAGCAACTCTTTTCAAGAAATCTTTAACTGTTGAAAAAGTTTTTAATGAACTGAGAAAGCTTCCTTTAATTAGCGGAGAAGGGGCTCAAGAGAAAAAGCTTTCCATAATATCTCATTTGCTTCTATGGGCCGAACCAAAAGAAGCTAAATATATTGTTAGAACAATTTTGGGAGAGCTAAGAATTGGAGTAGCTGAAGGTTTAATAAGAGATGCAATAGTTGAGGCATTTTTGCCAATAAAAACAAAAGAAAATAGAGAAAAATCGGAAGAAGCAGTTGATTATGCTTGGAACATTCTTTCTGATTTTTCTCTAGTAGCAAAAATTGCAAAAGAGAAAGGAATTGAAGGATTGTTAAACGTTAAAATTGAAATAGGAAGGCCTATACAAGTAATGCTTGGAGAAAAAGCTGAAAGTATAGAAGAGGTTGTTAAAGAATTTGGAAAAATTGCTGCTGAGTGGAAGTATGATGGAATGAGAACAATAATAATGAAGAAAAAAGATGAGATTTGGCTTTTTACTAGAAGGCAAGAAAATGTTACAAAGCAATTTCCAGATTTAGTTGAGCTATGCAAAAAAGGAATAAAAGCAGATGAGTGTGTTATTGAAGGAGAAACAATAGCTATAGATGCCAAAACTGGTAATCCTTTAGCTTTTCAAGTTCTTTCTCAAAGAATTCATAGAAAATACGATATTGAAAAAATGATTGAAAAAATTCCAATTCAAATTCATTTGTTTGATATTGTTTATTTAAACGGAGAAATGCTAATTAACAAACCTTTATTAGAAAGAAGGAAAATCTTAGAAAGCATAATAGAACCAATTCCTGGAAAGTTTGGATTGGCAAGACAAATTATTAGTGATAATATAAAAGAGATTGAAGATTTTTACAATGAAGCTTTGAATGCTAAACAAGAAGGTTTAATGCTAAAGGTTTTGAATTCTCCTTACAGATTTGGAAGGCATGTTGGTGGTTGGTATAAAATTAAACCAACGATGGAAAATCTAGATTTAGTTATTGTAGGAGCTACTTGGGGGGAAGGAGCAAGAGCAAATTGGCTAACATCTTTTGAACTAGCAGTTAGAGATCCGGATACTGGAAATTTCCTTAGATGTGGAATGATGTCTACAGGCTTAACAGAAGAAGAATATGAAATGATGACTGAAATTTTAAAACCTTTAATAGTTCATGAAAAAGGGAAGGAAGTTAAAGTCAAGCCAAAAATTGTTATAGAAGTTAAATATCAAGAAATTCAGAAATCGCCAAATTATGAATCTGGTTATGCTTTAAGATTTCCAGCTTTTGTTAGAATTAGAGATGATAAAGGGCCAGAGGAAGCTGATACAATTGATAGGTTAATAGAGCTTTATAAGTCTCAAGGTAAGGCTGGGTAAAAAACTTTTAAACATAATTTTCAATTAGTAAAGTATGGTAAGCGTTTTAGAAGTTCCAGCTGATAAATTAATTGAAAGGTTGAAAGAGGAATTGAAGAAATTTGAAAAGATAAAGCCTCCTCTATGGGCAAAAATGGTTAAAAGCGGGGCACATAAAGAAAGACCTCCAGAGCAAGAAGATTTTTGGTATATAAGGGCTGCATCTATTTTAAGAAGAATTTACATTGATGGACCAGTAGGAGTCTCTAGGTTAAGAACTTATTATGGGGGGAGAAAAAGAAGGGGAAGAAGACCAGCAAGAGCTTATAAAGCTGGAGGAGCAATAATAAGAAAAATTTTGCAACAATTAGAAGAATCAAATTTAGTTACGAAAGAAAAGAAAGGAAGGGTTTTGACTCCATTCGGAAGAAAGTTTTTGGATAAGATTGCAGGTGAGATTATTGGAAGAAAGTGAAAATTCGGAGCTACAAAAAAAGGAAATTCTTAGAAAAATTGTTTCTTCAGAAGGAAGAGAAAGATTGAATAGAGTTAAGATTGTTAAGCCAGAGTTAGTTTCACAAATTGAAGAGTATTTGATTAACTCTTATTTAACTGGAAAAATAAAAAAAGTTATAAGTGAGGAAGAAATAATAGAATTGTTAAAGGCTTTAAGTGAGAAAAGAGAATTTAGAATAAGGAAATAAGTATGAAGACAAAAAAAGTTGGTAGTGCAGGAAGATTTGGAGCAAGATATGGAAAAAAGATTAGAGAGAAAGTTGCAGAAATAGAAAAAATTGAAAAGCAAAGACATATATGTCCAAAATGTAAAATGAGATATTTGGTTAGAGAAGGAACAGGAATTTGGGTTTGTAAAAAATGTGGAGCTAAATTTGCAGGTCAAGCATACTATCCGCCTAGGGTGGTGTAATGTATAGATGTTTGAAATGCAAAAACATTGTAACTGAATTTATTGAAGGAAAAGTTATGTGTCCTTATTGTGGTTATAGAATTTTGGTTAAAGTTAGACCAGAAGTTGTAAAGAGAGTTCAGGCAAGGTAAGTTCAAAAAGAAAATTTTTAATGAATCGCAAGTATTTATAATGCAAAACCTGAAATAATTAGTTTTTTGAAATGTTCGATATCAGAAAAATGATTTTGTCTAATAGCTCAGCTTCCTTTTAAATTTTTATTGAATTTGATAAAGACAAAAATGTCCCATATGGGACAAATTTGTTTCCAAATTAAAGCTTTTATTTAAGTTTTCATTTTATTTTATGGAAGAAAATGTTGCAAAAGAGTATGAAACTTTACAGCAACAATTAAGAAGTATTTTAATTCAAAAAGAAGCTTTACAAATTCAGATTGCAGAAATAGAAAATGCGCTAGAAGAAATTAAAAATGTTAAAGATGAAGAAATTTATAAGGTTGTTGGAAGTATAATGGTTAAGAAAAAGAAAGAGGAAGTCCAAAAAGAATTGGAAGAAAACAAAGAGGATTTTGAGCTAAGAGTTAAGAGCTTGGAAAACGTTGAGAAAAATTTGATTGAAAGAATAAAGAAAATTGAGGAAAAAATAAAGGGTGGTTGAATGGAATATAAACCAGTTTTAGAGATATTGGAAAGAATAATTAACGATAGAACAGTTCCTAGAAATATTAGAGAAGCTGTTGAAAGAGCAAAAAATGAGCTTAACAGCAAAGGAGAAGAAGAACTTAAAATAAGCAATGCAATTGTGATGCTAGATGAAATATCTAACGATCCTAACATGCCTCTTTACACAAGAACTCAAATATGGAACGCTGTAAGTCTTTTGGAGCAAATAAAAAGTAAGATGAAAGAAACTAGCAAAAAGAAGAAAAGCTAATTTTTAAAAATATTTAAATTGGTAACTTAAAGAAAATATTATGCCGTTCAAAAAAATTCTTGAAAAAATAAAAGGAAAAAAAGAAGAGGAAGAAAAGGAAGAAATAGAAATTACAGAAGAAGCTTTTAAGGAAGAAATAAAACCAAAAATAAAGATTGATAAGTTAGAGAGTTATACTGACACAACAAGAATTCAAGAATCTTTAAGAAATGGAATTATAGTTCTTCTCAGCATTCAAGAACTTAGAAAGAGAAATATCAACGATTTGAAAAAATCTGTTGAAAAATTAAAAGCGACAATTAAAGCTTTAAATGGAGATATTGTTGGAATCGATGACAATTATTTGCTTTTAACTCCAGGTTATGCTAGAATATACAGAGGTTAGATTGAGTGACAATTAAAATAGAAATTTTGGAAAAAAACAAAGACACAATAAAATTTTCTGTAGAGGGAATTTCCCCCTCTTTTGCAAATTCTTTAAGAAGAATAATGATTTCTGAAATTCCTACAATGGCAATAGAATGGGTTGATTTTAAGAAAAATGATTCTGCAATGTATGATGAAATATTAGCTCATAGATTAGGATTGATTCCATTAACTTTTGATAAAAAAGCTTATAAGTTGCCAGAGGAATGTAGAGAGGCTAGTGTTAAAGACTCTCAGTGCTATGCAAAGTTAAAGTTGAAAAAGAAAGGTCCTTGCACAGTTTATTCTGGAGATCTAGAATCTGATGACGAAAGCGTAAAACCAGTTTTTGATAAAATTCCGATTGTAAAACTTTTTGAAGGAGAAGAGTTAGAATTGGTTGCTTATGCAAGATTGGGTTATGGAAAGGAACATATAAAATGGCAAGCAGCTATAGCTGCTTATAGCATTGATGATAAAGGAAAAGTAACTTTTGAAGTTGAGAGCTGCTCTGGCTTAAAACCAGAAGAAATTGTTTTAGAAGCTTTAGAAATTTTTGAGAAAAAGTTGGAAGAATTTAGCTCTAAGATTTCTAAGCTTAAATAGCTAAGACTGTTTGATAAAGGACAATAATTTTTTATGGAAAAAATTTCAAAAAGAAAATGAACTTTGATTTTTTAACTATAGCTTAGCAATAAATTTAAGCAAATCAAAAAAATCAATTGCCGGGGTCGCCTAGCCTGGTCAATGGCGGCAGAGCCATTGTCGAAGCTTAAGTGCTGGCTAGGCACATAAGCTTTGATTAATGATAAGAAACCTGCTGGGTTAGTCCCTTCGTGGGTTCAAATCCCACCCCCGGCAAAAAGTTTATAAAGTTTTCTGCTAAGTAAAATTTATGTCAGTTAATGATGTTTTTGAGGAAGAACTCCTTTCATATTTAAATAAGTATGGATTTGGTGTTTCTAAAGAAGATATTATAAGATATGAGGTTACTGGAAATAAACTAAGAGTTTATCTTCCTAATGGTTTAGAAATAGTCATTCAAGAGAAGGGGTTAGTAAATCTTGCAATAG
>JBMFIJ010000027.1:0-5332 GCA_049976365.1 Candidatus Aenigmatarchaeota archaeon
GAGAGAATTTCTCTTATTGCCTCAGGATTTAATAATCTAACATCTTTGTATGTATTTTCAACTTGTGTGGATAGAGTAGAAACATTTACTCTCAAAAAAGAGAGTTCATTCTTAATTTTTACAAAATCTTCTATAATACTAGCTGGAATTCGTTTATTTAGCTCCTCTTCTACCTTTAGCTTAATTTCTTTTATTTCATTAACTTCTTTTTCTATTTCTTCAAATCTTTCCACAATTTCATTAACTTTCTTAGTTTTTTCTAATATTTCATTTTTAAATCCTTGAAATTCCTGGTTAATTTTTTCTGTATCGCTTCTCTCCAACAATTCTTTTAACTCAGAAACAGCCGCATTTTCAATTAATACTAAATCTTCTATTTCTTCAAATCTTTCCACAATTTCATTAACTTTCTTAGCCTCTAAAGTCTTTAAACTCTCGTTAATCTTAGAAACGCTCATTTCTAGTTCTACAAACTTTTTTTCAAGGTCTAAAAGTTTTAACTTTAGGTTTTCTTCTTGCACTAAATACACCTAATAATATTTTTGTTTCCCCAATATTATTTTTTTGTATATATAGAAATATAAACCATAAAATAAGGACAAAAAGTATAGATGCCTCTCTCCATAAAAACATATGTAAAAAATCAAAACTTACTATTTTCTGAGAAGAAAGGTAGATTGTCGAAACTATCCTTAATAAATTAAATAGAAAAATTGAAATTAGCCCAAAAATTAAAAATTTTATCTTTCTTTTGAAAAAAACCGGAAGAGAGAGAACTAGAGAGAAAAAAGTATACATGCTCTTCCAGCCAGTAGAATCCCACGATACTTCGTAGAAGTAGTTATTGACAATAATGAAATTATCAATGGCGATGGCTTTTAGGCCAATGAGATTTAATAAACCTGAAGAAAGTAGAGCTACTAATTCTTTAAAGAATTGAAGCTGTATGTTAAAAAATATAATAAAGTAAAGAGGTAAAGAGAGTAAGTTTAAAGTTAAAACAAAATCTAAAATTAAAATTAAAGTCTGCTTCTTTCTTCTTCTACCCATTTTTTCAGCTCCTCTTTTAAAATCTCTTTCATTTTTTCATCAAAAACTTTTTCTTCAATTCCATAGCAATGATTAAATTTCACCAGCCTATCTTTCTCAATCTTTATTATTGGGAATTTTGTTTTGACTTGAGGTTTAACTTCTGTTAGCAAACATTTTATTTCATATTCGTTTAAAAGCTTAAAGCCGCTCTCATCGTTAGAAAATACTATTCTATCCTTTAATCCTAAATGCTCATCAATTTCCTTCAAATTTTCTATTTTTTCAATAATTAAAACTGGTAATAACTTTTTAGCTCTTATTTCTTCCATTTCCTTCAAAATATCAAAGTATTTCTTTAGCTTTTCGTACTTTTCTTTATATTCTATTAATTCATCAAACTTCATTTTTATCTTTTTATAGAAAGCTAATTCGTTGCTTATTTTTTGAAGCTCTTTTTGAATGTTTAGCTTTTCTTCGAGAAAGCTCAAAAATGCTTTTTCTTCTTTTCTTTCTATTTTAACTTCTTCTGCTTCTTTTTCTTCAGAAAGTTTTTTTAATATTGAATCAACATTAATTCCTCTAGATCTAAAAAGATGATAAACAACTTCATCAAGAAGCTCTAAACTGTTTCTTTTTCTCAAATAATTTTCAATTATTAAAATCTTTCTTCTAACTTTCTTGAAAGCGAATAATGCTGAAGCTAAAGCGTCTAACTGATGATCGTCTTCAACTTCAAAACCATTTTCTTTTATCAACTCTTCTTTTTCTTCTCTTGTTAAATCTCTTTTTGGCCTTAATATCTTGCACCCTAGAGAAGAAGCCAATTCCTTAACCCCTTTTGGAGTTTCTTTTTTATCAGTGGCTAAAAGGATTGGTCTACCTCTTTTCAATATTTCATTTATCAAAATTCCTTTATCCACGCTTCTAAAACTTTTCAAAAATATTAAATTACCATTAATTGTAAGAATGGCTAAAGCAGATGTTAATCCTGAATCAAAACCAACAATTACACTTCTCAATCACTCACCTTATATTTTTCCTCAATAATTTTTCTAATCCTTTTTGCCAATTTTTCTCCAATACCATCTATTTTCATAAGTTCTCTCTCTGAAGCTTTAAAAAAGTTTTCCAAACTCCCAAACCTTTCTAAAATCCTTTTGCTCAATACTGTAGAAATTCCGGGAAAAGATGCTACTATTCTTTCTTGAATATTTTTCAAACTGTTATTTTTCTTCCTTATTTTATATCCAAAAGTCTTACTGTTTTCAAACTCTTTTTTTGCGATCCAAAAAATTAGATTTGCTGTTTCATACTTGCTTTCGCTTCTTAAAACAGATAATCTAAATTTTGTTATGAGAGATGCTAAAGCAGCATATAAAGAATTTTCGTTAATTCTGTTAAAGCCATAACCTTCAATAATTATTATACCTTTCTCAAAAGATTCGGAAATTAGCTTAGCTTGTTCAAAAATTCTTCCGTCTATTATAGAAGAAATGAAATCTTCATAACTTTTTCTCTCTATACAAACCTCTCCAGCAACGAAATCTCCTATAGGTAAATTTATTGTAGTAACGTTTGCACCCATTTTTTTCAAAATATCTGCAATTTCTTTTTCTCTATAATCAACAAATATTGTTTTAGAGAGAGAAAGCTGTTTTTCCATCATTTCACCCAATCCAATAAACTTTCTTTTCTTCTCATTTTTTTCATATTTTTCAAAACTCTTTTCATTTTTTTCTCTTTCATTAAAGAAGAAAAGAAATATGCTTGATCTCTACTTCCTTTTGTTAAAATAAAAAACACTTTTCCACTGGTTTGTCTTCCTACTCTTCCTCTTCTTTGAATTGCTCTGATTTCGCTAGGAACAGCATCATAAAAAATTGCATAATTAACTGAGGCTATATCTAATCCTTCTTCTCCGATGCTAGAACAAACTAGAACATTAAATTCGTTGTTAGCAAACCTTTTAATTATCTCAATTTGTTCTTTTTGGCTTAAACCCTTGCCTTCTTTTTTAGCTTGCCCGATTAACATTTCCGCTTTTATTCCATTTTCATTCAAAAAATTCTTTATCCTTTCAACAGTATCTCTGTAATTTGCAAAAACAATTGCCCTATTCTTTTCATTTTCCCTAATTATAGCTTTCATTATTTCCAAAAGCTTCAACATTTTGGGATGAACTCTATATTTTTCTTCCAATTGATTTAATTGCTTAAAAACATATTTCATTCTTTCATCGTTGACTAACATTCTTTCTGCTTTTTTCTTGCTTTGAAAAAGTTCTTTTATATAATCAGAAAAAACTTTTATTTCTTGCGTTTCTAAAAGTTCTATTGCATACAAAACTTTAAGGGCTTGAGAAACTTTTATCATACCCCAAATATTAATTGGATTTTCTGCCCCTCTTTCATAACTAGCTATTAGCGAATTTTGCAGACTCAACAATTCTTTTTTAGTAACATCTTTTGATTTAATAAATAAATGCGTTTTTAGCCATTCTAAAATTTCGTCATAAATCTCAAACAATTTCTTTCTTATATTTTCCAAATCTTCTGGCAATTCAACATAAACATATTCTCTTTCAATTTCTTTTACATATGGTCTAACGTCCGGATCACTTTCTGTCCTAATTTCAACATATTTTATAAAAAGATTTTTCATCACTTCTTCTATTCTTTCTTCTTCTCCTCCTGGAGAGGCTGTTAATCCAATTATTAAAGGGTTTTTAGATTGAATTAGATAAGTTTTTGCAACTTCTGTATAGGAATAATCTTTTACAGCCCTATGTGCTTCATCAAAAACTGCTAAAACAAAATTTTCCAAGCTTATTCTATTTTCTTTAATATCATTAGAGATTGTTTGAGGCGTAGCAACTATAACTTTTGCTTTTTTATAAATCTCGCTTCTTTTTTCAGGCTTTATTTTTCCTGTAACCAGAGCAATTTCATCTTCTCTTAAATCTGTAAATTGTAAAAATGTTTTTACATGTTGAGCATTTAAAGGTCTTGTAGGAGCCATAAAAAGAATTTTTCCATCTGGAATTTGTTCCAATCTTTTATATGCAACATAAATAGCTATTATTGTCTTTCCTAAACCTGTCGGCAAAACAACTAGAGTATTTCCTTTTAAGCAAGTGTTTGCTATATTCTTTTGATATTCTCTTAGCTCTAAATTTTTCAAGTTCACTTAATCACCAATTACTGTAATAAAAACTTTTCTTTCTCTTGGTTCAAAAAGCTCTACAAAAATTATTCTTTGCCATGTTCCAAGCACAAGCTCATTATTCTTAATTGGAAAAGAAATTGATTGCGATAATAAATTTGATTTTAAGTGAGCAGTTGCGTTTAAATTTCCTTCATAGCTATGAGAATATTTTTCGCTTAAAGGCAAAATTCTTTCAAACATTTTTTTCATATCTTCAAAAATTGTTTTATCATTTTCTTGAACTATTAAACAAGCTGTGTTATGCATTGAATTTAAAAAAACAATTCCTTTTTCTATTTTTGACTCTTTAACTTTTTTCCTAACTTCTTCAGTTATATCAATGAAATCATATGCTCCTTTTGTCTTTAATTTTAATTCTGTTTGAAAAATCTTCATATTTTTAATTCGAATAAATACTTATGAAGGTTGTTATATCAATAGGTGGTTCGCTTCTAACAAAAGAAATTAGCTATAGAAATTTTAAAAAATATGCAAATGTAATAAACGAAATTTCAAGAAAACATAAGGTTATTGTTGTTTGTGGTGGCGGCTCAATAGCAAGAATTTATCAAAAAATTGGAAAGAAAGCTAAAGCTAATAATGAAATGCTAGATTTCATCGGAATAATGGCGACTCATTTAAATGCTTCCGCTTTTTCTACCTTAATCAAAAACTCTTATTTGATTAAATGGAAATCCTTAAAAGAAGCAGAAAAGGAAGTTAAAAAATTGTTTGGGAGAAAAGTTTTAGTTTGTGCCGGTTATGATGTTGGTTGTTCTACAGATTATGATGCTGCTTATTTTGCTAGTTTGATAAATGCAGACTTGATAATAAATGCAACAAACGTTGACGGAATTTACGATAAAGATCCGAACAAATATAAAGATGCTAGAAAAATAAAGAAGATTTCTTATGATGAACTTGTAAAGATTATTTCTAAAATTCCACAAAAGCCAGGGGAATATAGATTGTTTGATTTGAAAGCATTGGAAATTTTGAAAAAGAAAAAAATTAAGCTTATTGTGGTAAATGGGAAAAAACCTAGCGAAATTTTAAAAGCAATAGAAGGAAGACATTCTGGAAGTGAAGTTTTCTA
>JBMFIJ010000028.1:0-4896 GCA_049976365.1 Candidatus Aenigmatarchaeota archaeon
TTAAGGAATATATTGAAGAAGGTAAAAGAATTTCACCTGATGTAAATGATATACAATATTTTTCACTAGCGTTAAAAATGAATGTACCAATCTGGTCAAACGACAAAAAGCTTAAGCAACAATCTAAGGTTAAAGTATTTTCTACTAAAGACCTAATCGAATTCTTATCAAGAATATAATTAGCTTCAAAGGTCTCAGTATTTTCTACTCCTTTTATTTTTTCATTCATAACTTACAATCACCTCAATTTGATTTTTTCCAAGTTCCGAATCAAGAGAAGATAAAACTGTAATTTCTTTATCACAAGAAGAATTGGTCTCTAAATCTCCGCAGGAAATTTCTGTTTCATTAGCAGAAAATCCGTTTGGAAGCTTAAAATTAAACTTAACATTTTTTGCGGTAGCATTGCCAACATTTTTCAGAATAACAACAACAGAAAAACTTTCTCCTCTCGTTATTTTATTCTTTGTTTTTATTTCAACAGAAATATTTGGCTCTCCTGTAGGAATTGAAGTTATTGTCTCAGAAGGAAGAGATGTGGTAGTTGTTTCGGTTGTAGATGTCGTTGAAGTTGCTTTTTCTTGAGTCGATTGTGTCGGAGAAATTTCAGAAGATAAGGTTGTAGTTGTTGTAGTTGATTCTGAAGAAAGAGTTATATTTGTCGATAATTCTGAATTTGAAGAATTTTCAAGTGTTGATGAATTTTGCGAAATGTTCATAGCCTCTTGGCCAATCGACAAGTTAAAAACAAGAATAAAAACTAGTAAAATTTGTAGAATTGTTAATAGTTTTCTTTTTCTTAACATTTTCAACTAACCTTAACTGTTAACACTACTGATAAACATTAAAAATGTCGAGGTATATATAGGTAAAATTAAAGCGAATCGACAATTGTCGACTTTGAATCGACACTTCGACAAATAAAAAAATATAATTTAAAGTCAAAATTGAAAGAAATAATATATGCTTAAGGAAATTTTTGGCCTTAAAAAAGAGGAAAAGAAAGAAAATACTGAAGAAATTATGAAGCTGCTTGATTTGCAAATTTCTAAAATTTCTATGGAAATTGAGAAGCTTAAGAATATGGCTTCTAAAATTGAGAATATTGAGAAAAAAATAGAGACTTTGGAAGAATACCTAAAAGAGAGAGGAGTTGATATAACTCCAAGACCTTTATCGGATAAGACAAAAGAAGTAATAAAAACTCTTTTAAGAAAGTATGGAAGTTTGAATGCTCAGCAAGTTGCAAAAATTCTTAATCTTTCGAGAACGAGAAGCGTAGAATATTTGAAACAGATGGAAGAAGAAGGAATTTTAAAGTCAGAATGGAGAAGTCGAAAAAAGTACTATTTCCTTCGACAGTAAAAAATTTCATTCTTAATGCCTTCGACACCTCGACTTTTGCTTTAAATTAAAATAACTGAAATAAAACCCCTTTAAAAATTAGCTAGACTGGGAAAAAACTTGAATATTAAGTAAAGTTATTTTCTAGGAGAGACAACTCAGAATATTTAGATAATTTCTGTCGGAAAGTCGACAAATACTTCCTTTTAAAATTCTAGCTCCTATCTGTCGATTTGTTTGTCGATAGCAAATTAGGAAAGATTTTTTGTTTTTCAATCTATACTTTTCGTATTTTTAGCATGAAATGTCGACGAATCGTCGATTTTTTAACATTTTTTCGACAGATAGAAGGAAACTTTCAAAGTGTAAAAATAATTTATAGAAAAATGGAAGAAAAGAAAAAAGAATTTTGAATTTTAGAATTTTTTATCTTTAAAATTTTCCTTGAATCTTAATTTATCTTTAAATGTCGAGTCAACTCCGACAGTTTTTTTTGTAGTAAAACCTAGGTTAAAGGGGAAAATTTTAGAAGCTTCAGTTAAGTTAGATAATTGAAATTTTAAAGATAAAAATGTCCCATATGGGACAAAATTAGCTAAAGACAAATTGCATGGAAAAATGATGTCCGATATCGGACGAAAATTATCGCTACAGCAGTTTTCAAGATACTGTTACTTACTATAACCTTTGAAGTTGAGTAACTCAATGTCCGATATCGGACATTTTTTACTATCAGGTAAGAATTTTTTACAGGTTGTACATAAGATATACATATGGTATGCATGCCTTGTGCATACGCTAAACCATAGAAACTTAGAATCAAAAACAAAATCTTAACAGTTCTTAGTTAAAAAATTAAGACAATCGTCAACGTTGAAACCATATTGTTAAAAAATTGCTACAATATTGAAAAAACATTTTTAAATACATGTTACAATATTGAAAATGGAAAACGAAAAGATGGAGGATAAAATTCTTGAAATTTTAAAAAACGAAATACTTTCCGTTTCTCAGCTTGCAAAAAGGCTAAATGTTAAAAGATATATACTCATTGGTTACTTAGAAGCTTTGAGAGAGCAAGGAAAAATTGATGTTTTCCAGGTTGGAAGAGCTAAGGTTTATGTTGCAAAAGAGAGATTAAAGAAAGGCTTATTTTTATTTTTCTTCCTAACTTTTCTACCCCTACTTTTCTTTTCCGCAAAAGCAGAAGTTTCTGTAGAAATTTCAGCTCCAAACATTTGGATAATCAGTGTTGACAATCAAATCTCTTACATTCCAAACGAATTAATTGTTAACACAAACTGTCAAATAACCTATGCTGTTATGAACAATTCTAATGAGCAAATATTCTTAGCTATTCAAGGCAATCAAGCAAAAATCAAAACTAGTCTTTTGTCTCCAACAACCTATAATCTTACAGTTGCTTGTAATAATGAAACAAATACAACAGAAATAAATGTTAATTCATTAAATCTCTCATCTTCAATTCCAGAAAAAATTTACCAAGATACAAACATAGTTTTGCAATTTTCCTTATATGAAAATGGAAATACAGTATCAAATTTAGATTCTCTAGATATCTATATTGATGGTAATAAGCTAACAAGCTTACAATACAAATACTCAGTTTCAGACGGAAAATGGATTGTACCAATTGGGTATTTAAGCGTTGGCAAACACAATATAAACACTTCATTAATCTATAAAGGTGTTCAAATAACATTTTCAAGAGAAATAAATGTCTATAAAAATGTTAAAATAGAGTCTTTATCGACAAACTATATTTATCCAAACTCTTCCTTAACAATTTATGCAAAATTTTTTGAAAACGGTGTTCAAATAATTCCAGATTTAAACTACTTATCAGTTTATATTGGTAACAATAACGCATTAATAACATCAATTGATCAAAACTCTATAACAATTTTAACTCCTTCTCTTCAACCAGGAACTTACAGCCTAAGAGTCAATTATAAAAATTATTACGATGATAAAACTGTATACTATGTAGCAACAATAAGAGGAATTTTGCTAGACGAAAATAACAAACCAATTTATACTAATTTCTACTTTTATAAAAACAGTAGTGAAGTAGCAAGATTTTCGACAGATTCTTCTGGCAATTACAAACTCTCCTTACCAATTGATACATATGACTTAAAAATAGAATTTCCTCAAGCCACTCTTTTCCTAAAAGACTTCATCTTTGAAAATAAAGATGGTTTAATAAGCTACAATTATAAAGATTCTATTCCAATTGAAGGATTAAAAGTCTATGGCTTCTACTTCTTTGAATTTTCTGGAACATATTCTTCTGTTGAGCTTCATTTAAAATACAAAAAACAAAATGTAGAAAGCGAAGATAGAATTAACGTTTATGCTTGTGAAGATTGGAATTTTGCCTCAAATAGCTGCAATTCAAAATGGCAAGAAGAAAATTTTGAAATAGATAAAGTTAATTCAAAAGTTATTCTAAAATTAAACCATTTATCAGCATTTGTTTTAGGAAGAAAATCTTCTCTAAAAGTTTCTTGCTCGCCAAATAAAAATTCTTTCTTTTTGAATGAAAGTTTATTAGTTCAATGTCTAGTCGAAGATGAAGATGGTAACTCAATAAACAATGCAAAAGTTATTTTAGATTTCGATAAAAAGAGCTATACTTCTTTAACTAATAATAATGGAATTTCAACATTTTCTTTTGATTTGGATAAAGTTGGTAATTTCAAGATATTTGCTTATGCTGAAAAAGACCCATATTTAAAAGGAAATACTTCTTTTGAAATAAGCGTAGAAAAAAGAAAAGAAATTTTCATTCTTTTTCCAGAAACAATAAGATTAGAAAGAGGTAAAAACACAACTATAGATTTTTCAATTGTTAATACTGGTCAAGCAGAGCTAAGTGATATAACAATTTACTTGCAAAATTTGCAAATTCCATACTCGTTTGAAAAAGAATATTATCAAAAGATTTTGCCTGGAGAAAAAATAAACAATTCAATAACTTTTTTTGTGCCAGAGAACTACTCGCTTTCGACTTATCCTGTGAAAATTTATGTATCTTCAAAAGAATTGGAAAAATCGAAAGATTTTGCAATAACAATAATAGAAAGTTCGAAGCCAATAGCAGCTACGGGATTTTCAGTAAAATTGCCAAGCATAAAAATTAGCAAAGAATACATTTATCTTACAATATTTGCCATATTTTCATTTTCTTTTGCCTATTTGCTAAAAAAATTCAAAAGAAGGAAAAAAAGGAATTTTGAAGACATATTTGGGTTGATAAAATGAGAATAATAAGCATAATGTCAACAAAAGGAGGAGTTGGAAAAACAACAATAGCTACTAATTTAGCTTTAGCTTTGCAAAATTTCAACAGACAAACTGTTTTATTTGACTTTAACTTTACTTCTCCTCACGTAAGCTTATACCTAAACTTTCTAAATGCAGAAAAAACTTTGAACAATTTTTTGAAAAATGAATGCAATTTTAACGAAATTTTGTATAAGCATTATTCTGGCTTAACAATAGTTCCAACTTCTTTAAGCTTAAAAG
>JBMFIJ010000029.1:0-4795 GCA_049976365.1 Candidatus Aenigmatarchaeota archaeon
GTAGGCGAATAAACAACTAAATACCCACCAACTTTCAGAATTTCAAAAGCCTTTTTAACAAATTTATCAGCTTTTTCTAAATCTAACAAAATTAAATCAAAATCTTTTTCTTTCAACTTCTTAAAAACATCACCTCTTTTTAATTCAATGTTTTTAAAACCAACATTTTCAATATTCTCTTTTGCAATTTTGTAAAACCTTTCATCTTTTTCATAAGTTATGACTTTTCCTTTTGTTAGATAGTTTGCTAAAAATATTGAAGAAAAAGCGCTTCCT
This sequence comes from Candidatus Aenigmatarchaeota archaeon, assembly GCA_049976365.1. Classification (GTDB taxonomy): domain Archaea; phylum Aenigmatarchaeota; class Aenigmatarchaeia; order CG10238-14; family SpSt-28; genus SpSt-28. The sequence goes on from JBMFIJ010000029.1 coordinate 277, forward strand.
GTTCCAACATCTAAAACTTTCCAATTTGGCATTAAGCCTGTGTAAGCAATTATTAAAGCAATATCTTTTGGTAAAATTACTTGAGCACCTCTTTTTAAATTTTCAATTATATCTAGAATGTTTGGTTCAACAACAAAAAATTCCACTCCGGTGCTAGATTTAACTTTTTTGCCTTTTTCTTTGGTTAAATCTATTAATCCTAAATGAGTAGAAATTTTTTTATTTTTTACTAAAAATTTGCCTTTTTTTGAGATCAAAAGCTTCATAAATTACTTTTATTTTAACCTTTTTTCTTTTTTAACTCTTCTTCTAGTTCTTGCAAAGCTTTAATTCTTTTGAAGGTTAAAGGATGAGTAGAAAATATCTCTGAAATTCTAGCAAATATATTTTTTCTTTCCCATTCCATAGCTTTTTCAACTTCCTCTCTATTTATGTTCAAATCAGAATACTCTTTTTCAAAAGTAGAAACTTCTTTTGCTGCACTTAAGGGGTCTGCAATGTAAAAAGACCTAACTGCCGCATTTTCTATTCCATCTTTGCTAAAGCTTAAACCATAAGTTATTTTTGCTAAAGCGCTTGCTAGTTTAGAAGGACTAGTATGCTCTCCAGAAAACCTATCAGCATAAAATTCTCTTAACCTGGAAAAGAATAGAACTAGCAAGTTTGAAATGAAATAGATAATGTAAGCAAGAAAACCTATCAGTAAGGCTGCACCTAAGTTTTTTCTCTCTTCATCTTTTGGAGCAAAAATTATGAATCTTGCAACAAAATAAGCAATAACTGGTATTGCAGAAACTATTGTCATTACAACCATATCTTTATGGTTTATGTGACCAAGCTCATGGCCAATAACTGCTTTTAATTCTTCTTTATCTAAACTATTAATTAAACCCCTTGTTATAACTAAATTAGCTGATTTAGGAGTTCTTCCAAAAACAAAAGCGTTTGGTGCACCAATATTTGCAATAAAAATTTTCTTTGGCTTTGGAGTTTTTGTTTTCTTGCATAATTCATCAACAATTTCGTAAATCCAACCATAATTCTTTTTATCTGCTTCAACCATGTTTGTGGTAAACATTATTATGTATGGGCTTACATACCATTGAATTAAAACAATTGCTATAGCAATTAAAACAATCCAATAGCCACTAATTCCAAAGTAATAGCCTATTGCTGCCAAAATTCCAAATATTAAACCAAATAGTAATGCTAATGTTAAAAACATTGAAAAGACTAGTTTTAATGCCATAATTTGTATATTATCCTCGAATATAAAACTTTTTGAAAACTAAATTGCTTTTAAATTTGTTTATAACAAAAATTTTAATGAAAGCTTACATTGTCACAACATTTTTGGGTGTTTTTGGAGTAGATGAAAACAATAAAATTGTAGCTTTTGTTCCTTTTGAAAAAGATGCAAAGAAAATTGCTAAAAAGCTTAAGGAGAGCGAATTGGAGATTATTGAAGAAGAGAAAAAGATTCAAAATATGCTTTGGAAGAGAGGCTTTAAAGAGTTTGTTTATCCTTTTAACAAAAAAGATGCTAAGCATGTTGAACCAAATAATCAGGCTGAAAATTTCATTAAAGAGAATTTGTTAAAAATTGCTCTTGAGAGAAAAATTGTTAAAAATGAAGAAGAGTTTAACGATTTATTCAGAGAAGTTAGCATTGAGTTAACTAAAGTTGAAGTAAAGGTTGCAGTTAAAAGAGATGCTTTAATAGTCCAAGCTGTTAGAGCTCTAGATGAAATTGATAAAATAATAAACACATTTTCTGAAAGATTGAGAGAATGGTATGGTCTACATTTTCCAGAGTTGAATAGGCAAGTTTCTTCTCATGAAAAGTTTGCTAAGCTTGTAGCTAATTTTGGAAAGAGAGAAAATATGGAAGAATTTAGAAAAATTGCAGAAGAAAGTTTAGGAATTGAAATTAATGAAGAAGATGAAAAAATTTTGAAAGAATATGCTTCTTTGCTAGTTAAAACTTTCGAGCTAAGGGAAAATTTAGAAAAATACATTGTTAAAAGCATGAAAGAGATAGCTCCTAACTTTTCTGAATTGGCAACTCCTTTATTGGCAGCTAGAATTCTTTCTAAGGCTGGAAGTCTAGAAAAATTGGCTAAAGCTCCATCATCATTAATTCAGTTGATTGGGGCTGAAAAAGCTCTGTTTAGATATTTGCATGGAAAAGGAAAAAGTCCGAAGCATGGCTTAATTTATTTGCATCCTTATGTTCAAAATGCTAAAGAAGAAGATAGGGGAAAGATTGCTAGAATTTTAGCAAATAAAATATCTTTGGCAATAAGGATTGATTACTATACAAAGGAAGATAAGAGAGAGGAATTGAAAAAAGATTTAGAAGAAAGAATTAAGGAAGTTAAAGGTGGTTAGAATAGAACCAACGATATATTGTAAAAAATTTGATGTCATACTAACTAAAAAAGATTTAAAGCAAGTTAAAAGGAAAAACGCGAAGAAAAAACTTTATTGGACAACTAAAAAAGAAAATGATTCTTGCATTTTCTTAAAAAATGGAAAATGCTCCTTAAAACAAAACGCCCCTCTTTTATGCAAAGCATTCCCCATTTTCTTTAAAGTTGATAAAAAAGAAGGTTTAATAACTTGGTTAATTCTTCACAAAAAAAGAATTTCTTGTAAGAATCTGGAAGAAAAGAAAAAAATCATTTTTGATTTCTTGAAAGAGGCTTCAAGAAAAGAATTAAAGCATTATTTCACTCTTCTGAAATTTTTGAAGCTAAGAGAATTGGAAGAAGATATATTACCAAAAGAAATTCTAAAAATTGTGAAAAAGAAATTATAGGATGAAAAAAATTTTAGAAGAAATAGAGGAATTGAAAAGCAAAATAGGAAAAGAAGTTATTGAGAAGCTAAAGAGTTTTGAGAAAAATATTAATTTTTCTCCAGAAGAAAAATTTTTAGAGTTATGTTTTTGCATTCTGGTAGCAAACTATTCAATTAAGAAAGCTCAGTTTGTTTGGGAAAAAGTTAATAGAGAGTTTCTTTACTTAAGCGAAGAAGAGCTAAAAGAAAAGTTAAAATCTCTTGGCTATAGATTTTACAATAAGAGAGCTAATTATATTGTTTTGGCCAGAAAGTATATTAAAGAAATTGATTCAATTTTAAAAGAGAAGAATGAGTTTGAAGTAAGAGAATGGCTGGTTGAAAACATAAAAGGAATAGGATGGAAAGAAGCTTCTCATTTTTTGAGAAATCTTGGTTTCAAAAATTTTGCAATTTTAGATAGGCATGTCTTGAGAATTTTATATGAAAATAAAATTATTGATGAAATTCCTTCTTCGCTTTCAAAGAAAAAATATTTAGAAATAGAAGAAAAGTTGAGAAATCTTGCTAACTTATTAAAAATAACTCTTGCTGAATTAGATTTATATTTGTTTTATTTGGCTACAGGAAGAATTTCTGAAAGATGAGTAAAAATAAATTAAGAAATAGCAAATTAGCTTATGAAAGATGGAAATGTTAAGAAGATAAAGGTTATTTTTGGATTTGTTGAAATAGAAGGATGATAAATATGAAGGTAGAAAAAACAAAGTTCGATGGAATTTATCTTGTAGATGGTAAACTAGCTACTTTAAATACTGTTCCTGGCTATAGAGCTTTTGGAGAGGATATTGTTAAAATTGATAATAAAGAATACAGGATTTGGAGTCCTTATACTTCTAAGCCTGCAGCCGCAATAGTTAAAGGTTTAAATGTTTTCCCTTTGAGAGAAGGAATGAAAGTTTTATATTTGGGTTTAGCTGCAGGCAAGACTGCTACTTACTTTAGCAATATAATTGGGAATAAAGGACTTATTATTGGAATAGATATTGCTGAGAGAGTTTTGAAAGAAGCTTTGAATATTTCAAAATATTACAAAAACATAATCCCAATTTTAGCAGATGCGAGAAAGCCAGAAACTTATGAAAAATTTGTTCTTGGTAAAGTTGATTTTGTTTATGAAGATGTAGCTTCTGAAGATCAAATTCCGATATTGATAAAAAATTCTCAGAAGTTTTTGAAAGATGAAGGTTATGCAGCTATTGCAATAAAATCGCAAAGCATAAGTTCTGTTGAAGACCCTAAAGTTATTTATGAAAGATGTTTGAATGAATTGGAAAAACATTTTGAGGTTTTGGATAAAGTTGAATTGGATCCTTATGAGAAGTTTCATCTTTTTGTTGTTTTGAAAAAGAAAATTTAGAAATTGTAACTCTAGTTTATAAAATTAATCATTTGTAGTTCCGAGAATTATTTGAAGAATATATAAAAAACTCAAAAAATACTTGTTATTATGGAAGAAAAATTTATTGAAATGAAAGAAATAACTCATGAAGATTATTTAGAGTTTATCAAAACTCATAAATTCGTAATAATTGAAAATGTTAAGTTAGAAATAGGAAAGAATTGGGAAATAAAAGAATTACAACCAAAAAATTTTGAACTTGAAACAACTTCTGTTTGGAGTTTTCCTGATAGAGGCAATTGGGCTACTCACTAC
>JBMFIJ010000030.1:0-4717 GCA_049976365.1 Candidatus Aenigmatarchaeota archaeon
CATTCAAAGTATATTACAGAGAAGTTATTATAAGAGGCACAGAAGTTTGTATTATAATCTTTCAATAAATAGTTTATTTTGGAAATTAAAATAAAGAAATGGTAACAAAAAACATTTTTTTAGTTTTCTTCCTTCTGTTTTTTTCGTTAGCTAATGTATTTTCTCAACCAACGCTTTTTGATGAAAATCCAAAAAACGGAACTTATATTTATGGAAGAGACACAGATGTTTTTTCTATAAGAGCAATTACAGACTCTATAATTTCAGCTTCTCTTTTTGTTAAGGTAAAAGATCCAACTGCTGTTTGGAAGGAAATTTCAATGAATTGCTACAATTTAAATCCTTGGTTTTGTAATGCTACAGTTCCTGGATTAGAAGCTTTATTGGCAGAAGGAAAGTATTTGCTTTACTATTTTAAAGTTAGTGATTCTAGTGGAATAAGCTATTATGGGAATGAAAGTTTTCCTTTAGAGGTTTTGGTTGACAGAAGCCCACCAACAATTTCCTTATCTTTTGGAATTGTTAACAATAGCTATGTTAGCGAAAGAAAAAAATTAAGATTTGATATAAACGATAGTTTATCTGGAGTTAATGTTAACGCAACAGTTTTTCTTTTCGCCTATGGAAATGAAACTTGGAATTCTTCTTGGATTAACTTAATTTATGAAAATGGAACTTTTTATGCTCCTTGGAATACTAGCGAATTGCCTAACAATTCAAGCTGGATAGTTTATATTAATGCTAGCGATATGGTTGGAAACTGGAATGTTACCAAAATTGGAATTTTTTACATTGACAATGAAAATCCAACAATTTTAGATTATTATCCAAAAGATGAGCAAGCAATTTGGGGAGAGTATAGAATTTTTGTTAATGCTAGCGATTTATATTCTGGCTTAAACAGAATAGAAATTTCTATTGAAAACTTTATAGATTATTCTTCTTGCTCAAAAAACTTTTGTGAACATATTTTTAATACTGGTAAATTGGAAGACGGAAATTATACTTTAAACATAACAGTTTTTGACAATGCAGAAAATTTTGCTCAAGTTTCCGTTAAAGTTAGAATTGATAATAGCCATCCAGTTTTATCATTAATATATCCTTCAGATTATTTAAGCGGAGTTGCTAATTTGCAATTAATAGTCGGAAATACAAGAGAAATAAGAAGTTCTAAATATCAAATTTATCAGCCAGGAGGAATGAGTGAATCAGATTTAGATTGCCAAAATTTTGTTTGCAATTTAACTATTGACACTAAAGCTTATCAAGATGGAAGATATACTTTTGTTTTTAAAATTTACAACGAAGTTGGAATGGAAGTTTCTATTTCAAAAACATTTTTCTTTGACAATACAAAACCTTCTTTGTTAGCAAGCGATCCTATTTATGAGAATGGAACAATCAAATTTTCTTTTGGAGGAATTGATGATTTTGGTTTGAAAAATGTTTCCAAAATAGAATTTTTAGGTCAAACTTATGATGTTAAATGCAGAAGTTTAGTTGAAGGGAAAAGAATTTTGTGCGATTTTGCAATTGAAAAAGACTTAAAGCCTGGAAACTATTCAGTTAATTTTAATATTTATGATTTGGCAGGAAATGAAGCTTCTGAAGAAAAAATATTGAGCATTAAGCCAATTGAATATGTTGCTAAAATAAAAGAAAATGCTACAGAAATGCCAAATGTAACTTTAACGAAGCAAAAATCTAAAATTTCAACTCCATTTGGAGAATTTGAATTATCTCAACTATTATTAATTTTTTCTTTGCCAGCAGGCTTATTAGTTTTATCTATTCCTCTTTTTTCTTTCTTTAAGAAAAGGAAAGAAGTTTATTTGAGTTTTAAAGCTGAAGATAAATTGAAAGAAGAATTGAGCAATTTAGAAATGGCTGAAAGATTTTTGAATTTGAAAGGAAGTATAATTGAAGAAAAAGAATATTTGCTAAATGCGGAAAAGATTTTAGAAAGCGTTTCTGAAATTTCTCCTTTAAAGCAAGAATTTTTGAATATTTTAAAGGTTTTACCAGAAACTTTGAAGAAAAAAATTGAAGAAGATTTTGGAAAGGATATTTTCAAACTAGAAAGAAGAAATGTTGGAGAAATAAAAAGAAGAATAGAGTTTTGTTTGAAGTTAAATAATTTAGAAGAAATTAAAAAAGAAAAAGAGGAGATAAAAATTTTGATTCAAGAATTAAAGAAAAATATTGAAGAAGAAATTGAGCTACATAAAAAAATAAATGAAACAATAAAGGGGATAAAGCTTGAACGTTGATTTAATAGTTGCAAGTGGAATTTTTATTTTATTCATTATCGGGTCTTTTCTCTATATTTTTAATTTAAGTAAGCAAGGTCCTTCTTGGCTTTCTTTAACCGAATTAAGAAAAAGAGCTTTTGAATTTACTTCCGAAATTTTAAGCGAAGGAAAGCCAGAGAATTGGGAAAAAGAAAATATAATTCCAAGTTCTTTAGGAGTTTCTTTCCAAGCTTTTTCCATTCCGGTTTTAATTTCGGATACTTCTGGCTATCAGAGAATTAATGAACCAATTGCTTTAAGTATAGATTTTGATATTAACTGCAAAAATTTGGCTTGGAATGGGAGCATAAGAATTTACGATGAAAATTTTAAAGAAATTCCTTTCAAGTTTGTAAATCAAACTTTTTGTCCTTCTGGTTTTCTTCAAAAGGCAATTTTGTTTTTTGAAATTAATGTTTCTTCAAATTCAAGCAGAAAAATTCAAATAGTTTTTTCAAACGATACTTCTTTATTATCAAAAGATTATGGAAATTTCAGTAATTTAGTTTTATGGCTTCCTATGGATGAAGGTTATGGAAATTATACTTATGATTATTCAGGAAATAAAAATAACGGAACTTTATACAATAATACTCAAGTTTGTGGAGGAATAGATGCATGTCCTCTATGGACTAATGGTAAAATAGGAAAAGCAATAAGTTTTGATGGTCTGGATGATTTTGTTCTAATAAAAAATGCGGAAAGTTTAAATCCATCTAGAATTACAGTTTCTCTTTGGGTTTTTCCAAATTCCTTTAATTCAGTTTTACTAAGCAAGAACTTTTCTTCTTATGAATTAAGGACTGATAATAGCAATTTCGTTCAGTTTTATATCAATGAAACTTATGCAAACTCCTCTTTTCCTCTTACAAGCAATTGGCACTATCTTGTTGGAAGGTTTAATGGAACTTCAATAGATATATTTATAAATGCAACTTTAGCAGGAAGCAAATCTTATTCTTTCTCAATTCCTTCAAACAATTTAGATTTAACGATAGCAAAAAATCCTTCAGGCCTTTTCTTTAATGGTACAATAGACGAAGTTAGAATTTATAACAGAGCTTTAACAGAAGAAGAAATATTTTCTCACTATTTACAACCTTTATCTATTAAAATTTTTCCCCCTCAACAAATTAATTTGATATCTTTTGAAAAATTAAACGCTCTAAGAAATATTAGCTATGAGCTTATGAAAAATGCTTTACAAAAGCGTTATGATTTTAGGGTTGAGGTTTATGAGAAGTAAAGGGCAAATTAACACAATAGAAGCTTTGATAAGCATAGCAATAATTGGTGTAATAATATTTTTACTTTATTTTAGAGCTCCTGTTTCAATTGAAGTTACTCAATTGAATCAAAAGCTAGACGCTTATAATGCCTTAAAAATTCTAGACCAAACTCAAAATCTAAGATATTATGCCTTACAAAAAAATGCAACCAAAATTGAAGAACTTCTTTTACCGTTTTTAAAATCTAATTATAAAGTAGCTTTGTTTAACAGAACAAGCAACATAACCGAAATTCCTGAAATAGATGCGAAAAATATAGCAGTTTTAAGTTATTTCATAGCAGGAGATATAGCTAATTATCAACCAATAGAAATTAGGGTTTATTTGTGGTAGTTATGAAAGGAGAAGCTTTTTTGCTTGCAGCTTTAATAATTTCAGTCTCTTTAGTAGCTATGTTTCAGCCAGTTAGAAGAGAATATTTAATTAAACAGAAGGAAATTTTGGAAGGAGAATATTTTGAGAAGATTTTTGAAAATATTTTGAATGAAATGAAAAATTCAATTTATTTTTCCTTTAATGATTTTGATAAAATGATTTTGAATGCCTTTGATTTTGCTAACTTTTCAGAAGAGAAAATTAGAAGTAAGGCAATGAGCTTTGGAAGTTTGATAATTTTGACAAAAGCAAATTCTTCTGGCTATTTGAATGTTACTGTAATAAACTTTTTAAAAGATAACCTTATCTTAAATTTAACGTTTAACGATACTCAAAATTCAATTTTGAATCTATCTTTATATGGCATTAACTCAACCAATTTTACTTTTCTTCCTGGAAATTCTTACAATTTAACAATTTCTTACGATATTAACAGAACTTTTACAATTGAAACTAGCAATAAAGATGTTTTTACTTCTTACATCGATTTAATTATAACATTTGGTTCTTATTCTAAGAGAGAAATTAGTATTTTCTCAATGTATTAATTTACGCTTAATCAATTTTACTCAATAAACAACTTATTATTATGAAGGGAATCAGCCCAATTGTAAATTTCGTTCTAACAGTTTTTATAAGTACTTTGATAGTTTCCTTAGTTTTTTATGGTATAAAGCCTTTTTTTGATAGGAATGCTGTAATAAATGTTATAAACGAAGCTTCAGCAAATTTTGAAATTTTGAGCACTGCAATAAAAAG
>JBMFIJ010000031.1:0-4582 GCA_049976365.1 Candidatus Aenigmatarchaeota archaeon
CTTGAAAAAATTTGGGATTAGAAGTAAAATTAACGTAGAAAAATATGGTTTCTATCCTAAAGGAGGGGGGAAAGTTAAAGTTGAAGTTGATGGCTTAAACGAAATAAAATCTGTTAAATTTTTGGAAAGAGGGAAATTGAAAGAAATTAGCGCTTTTAGCCTTGCAAGCAAAGAGTTACAAAGAGCTAAAGTTGCAGAAAGACAATTAATTGGATTGGAAGAAGTTTTAGGTAATGTTAACAAAAATTTTAGGTATGTAGAAAGTTTAAGCGTCGGCACATCCTTATTAGCAATAGCTGAATATGAAAATTGTATTCTTGGAAAAGATGGTTTGGGAGAAAAAGGAAAAAAGGCTGAAGACGTTGGGAAAGAAGTTGGAATAGAATTAAAGAAAAGTATAGAAAGCAATGCATGTTTAGATAAATTCATGGCAGACCAAATTTTAATATTTGCTGCATTAGCTAAAGGTACTTCTGAATTTACAATAGAAGAATTTACTGAGCATGTTGAAACTAATATAAAAGTTTGTGAGCAGCTCTTAAATGTAAAATTTGAAAAGGAGGGAAATAAGATTAAAGTTAGTGGAATTGGATTTCAAATATAATTTCACCTTTTTTCTTCAGTTTCTCTAACTATAATTCTTTTTCCGTTTAAGATAGCATCAACTATTTTTTTCCTTCCACTTTCTAAAAGTCTCCACACCGTCCCTCTAGAAGTATTCATTTTTTTACCAGCTTCTTCTTGTGTTAATCCTTCATAATCGACTAATTTTAAAGCTTCTAATTCTGGAGGAAAAATTTCTACATATTCGAAGCTTCCTTCCGGATAAGGAACAAATTCTTTTACCTTTGGCTTTACTGATAGATAAAGAGGCGAATATGGTCTTCCTGGACCAAATCTTTTCCAACACCATCTCCATCTTGGCATATTTTTTATTAACCGAAAGATTTAAATATGTGAAAATGCACAAAATATTATGTGAAAATGCACAAAAATGGAGGTGAAAGTTATGCCTTGGTGGAATTGGAAAAGATGGCCTGGAAACGGACCTTTCAGCGACCTACCACCTTGGGAAAGACCAGGTTGGATCTATGGAAGAGGGTGGTGTTTACAGTATTGGAAGGATTATCTAGGTAAAAATGAAAAAGAATTGTTAGAAGAAGAAAAGAAGTATTTAGAAGAGAGGATTAAAGAGAGAAGGAGAAGAAAATATGGCTTAAAAAATTGGAAGAAAAGGAATGAGAAAATGAAAATTGCAATACCAATAGAAGAAGATAAAGGATTAGATTCAGAAATCTCTGAACATTTCGGAAGAAGCAAATTTTTTATAGTTATTGATGAAAACGGAAATGTACTAGAAAAAATTGAAAGTTTAGAGGATCATAAAAAGAAAAATATTCATCCGCCAGCAATTTTGAAAACGAAAGGAGTAGAGGTTATTTTAGCAAGTTCAATTGGTTATCATGCTTTAGAACTTTCTAAGGCATTAAAGATAGAGGTTTATCTTGGAGAGGCAAGAACAGTAAGAGAAATTCTAGAGAAATATAAAAAGGGTGAACTAAAAAAAGTGGCTTGAAAAAATGAAAGAGAAAATTGCATTAATTTCAAGTTTTGTTAACTTTCTTCTAGCTATTCTTAAACTTTCTATTGGCTTTATTTCAAACTCAGCTTCAGTTATAGCTGAAGGTTTGCATTCTTTTATAGATATCTTTTCTTCTCTCGCTAGTTATATAGGAATAAAACTTTCGGAGAAACCAGCTGATAAAAAACATCCATATGGACACTATAGAATAGAAACACTAGTTTCTCTTTTTATCCTTTTTCTTCTTCTTGTTTCAATTTTTGGTATAATATACGAAGTATACAAAAGGTTTTTATACACTGAAAAAATAGAAATTTCAATTATTTCTATTGCAGTTATGGGTCTTTCTGCGCTAATAAATGAAATTATGGCTAGAGTAAAAATAAGCTTTGGTAAAAAGGAAAATTCAGTCGCATTAATTTTAGACGGCTATCATTCTAGAGTTGACGTTTTATCTTCTTTGATTGTTTTTATTGGATTAATTTTCTCAATTTATTGGGTTTATGCTGATTTATTAGTAGCATTATTAATTGTTTTATACATGCTTAAAACTACACTTTCTCTTTCTTCCGATATTATAAATTCTCTAATAGGAGCTTCAGCTGGAGAAGAAATTGAAAATAAAATAAAAGAAATTGCAAATCAAATGAACATAAAAGTATCTTCACTTAAAACTCAGAAACTCGGATCTAAAATTGGAGCTGAAATAACGATAGAGTTTCCAAAAAATGTTTCAATAGATTATGTAGAAAAAATCTCTGGAGAATTAAAAGATAGGCTGATGAAAGAAATTGAAAATTTGGTATTAGTAACAATAGTTCCAAAAGGCTATGAAGTTGAAACTTCTTCTTTAAGGGGATTTTTTGGAAGGTGCGAAGGATGGAGTCGAAGATTTGAAAGAACTGAGTATTGTGTATGTCCAAAATGTGGGTATAAAGTTAAACATGAACCAGGAGTTCCCTGTTCTTCTCTTGTATGTCCAAAATGTGGAACTAGTCTAAAAAGGGAATAGAATTCAAATCTTTTTAACACAAGCTTTTATAAAACCATTGAATATTGGATTTGGACTTAAAACTCTAGAAGTGAACTCTGGATGAAATTGAGTTCCAATAAAAAATTTATGATTTGGCAATTCTCCTATTTGCATTATGTTTTCATTTTCTTTCGAAAAGCCAGAAAAAACAAAACCATTTTTTTCAAGAAGTTCAACATATTTAGGATTAACTTCATATCTATGCCTAAATCTTTCTTTTATTTCTTCTTTTTTGTATAATTGATAAGCTAGAGTATTTTTCCTGATTTTAACAATATGAGCACCTAAGCGCATGGTAGCTCCGTATTTTCCCTCTTTTAAAAGTTCTTTTTGCCAAGGTAACAAATCTATAACTGGATTTTTTGTATTTGGATTAACTTCAGTTGTATGTGCATCTTCTAATTTACATACATTCCTAGCAAATTCAACAACTGCCAATTGAAAACCATAGCACAAACCTAAAAATGGAATATTATTTTCTCTAGCAAATTTTATTGCTAAAATCTTTCCTTCAACACCACTAGCACCAAAACCACCAGGAACAATAATTCCATCAAAATCTTTTAACCTTTCAACATTCTTTTCATTTTTTTCAAAATCTTTAGAATCTATCCAGAATATTTCTGGCTTAACATTATTAAAAGCTGAAGCATGTTTTATTGCCTCTATAACCGAAATGTAGGAATCTGGAAGTTCAAAACTACCAATGTCAAAATATTTCCCAACAATAGCAATTTTTACTTTCTTAGAAGAAAATTTTAGTTTATTAACAAAATCTTCCCAATCTTCTAAATGAGATTTTCTTTCTTCCAATCCAAATTTTTTCGTATCTTATTTCCAAAATCTTGTTTTTCAAAATGCAAAACTAATTCATAGCTTATTTCTAAATCTGGAGCTGAAATTATCTCATCTTTTTTAACATTGCAAAATATTGCTAATTTTTCTTTTCTTATCTCATCAATTTCTTTTTCGCTTCTTGCAACTATAAAATCTGGTTGAATTCCCAGTCTTCCTAAAAGCTCTACACTTTGCTGAGCTGGCTTAGTTTTCATTTCTCCTAAGTGTTTAGGAATTGGTAAATAAACAACATGAACAAATATAACTTTATCTCCTTCATTTTTCATAAATCTAGCAGCTCTGTAATAAATTTCGTTTTGGTATTCTCCTACAGTTCCTCCAATTTCTATAAGTACAAAATCCGCATTTTCTTTTTTTGCAATACTTCTTATCCTTTCTTTTATTTCATCAGTAATATGAGGGATAACTTCGACTGTTTTACCCAAATATTTTCCTTTTCTCTCATTTTCTATAACCGTTGAATAAATTTTTCCAGTAGTTATGTTATGATCTTTTGTTAAAGTAATATCAATAAATCTTTCATAATGACCTAAATCTTCATCTGTTTCACCGCCATCTTCAGTAACAAAAACTTCTCCATGTTCAGTAGGTCTTAAAGTTCCGGCATCAACATTAATATAAGGATCTATTTTTATAGCTGTAACGCTAAATCCTTTTGATTTTAATATTCTTCCTATAGAAGCTGTAACAGTTCCTTTACCAATACCACTTATAACTCCACCGCTAACAAAAATGTAGTAAACCATATAAATATTGATATCCAATTTTTAAACCTTCTTTAACATTATAAAGAAAAATTTTATAAATAGTTCATGGAATTAATTTTATGTTTGACTTTACTCCTTTTGGTATCATTAGTGTTGCGTTTATTATAGCAGCAATAATTTCTTCTAAACTTAAAGTTCCATTAACAGTACTCTTAATTTTAGTTGGAATGATTTTTGGTCCGGGGTTAAAGCTGATTAAAGAAAATGAAATTATTGATGCTTTTGCTGAAATTGGTTCAATATTCTTGCTTTTTTTGATTGGACTAGAGTTTAATTTAGAAAAAATTAAAAATATTTCTTTACCAGCAGCTTTAGTTTTTATAACGGAATTTATGATGCTTT
>JBMFIJ010000032.1:0-4579 GCA_049976365.1 Candidatus Aenigmatarchaeota archaeon
GTGAGTTTGGAACACACTCACCTATCCATACTAGAGAAAGCATAATGGCTATAGGCGACCTAGAAAAAGATAGAATAGTAATTGAAGCTTATGTTCCACATTTAAGCAATTGCGAGGGAAGATGTGAAAGATGTCGATATGCAAAGATTTATATGGGAAATGGGGAAAATGGATGGAAGGAAAAAAATGGATACAGAAATATATATGGATTAAAAATATCTGGCGCCCGAATAGCAAATTATGGAGAATTAGAAAAAGAGGCAAGAAGTCTTGGTTTTCCCTATGTTTAAATCTTGAAAATTCTATTATTGGCTAAAGGAGCTACAGCTTCAAATCCTTCCCTTTTTAATTCTTCAGCAAACTCTTGAGTATGATCACCATGAATGCAAAATATCTTTTCTGGATTTACTTTTTTGATGAATTCAAAAAGTTGCTTTCTTCCAGCATGAGCAGAAAAATCAAACCTTCTAACTTTCATTTTTACTTCTAAATCCAAATTTTCATAAATAAATCTTCCCGTTTCTAAAAGAATTCTTCCTGGAGTACCCTCAACTTGCCATCCAGTCAAAATTAAGCTTGCCCTTTCTTTTTTATAAAGTTTTTCTATGTATTTAATTACTGGACCACCATTAAGCATTCCACTAGTCGTTATAACTGCGCAAGCTTCTTTTAAGATTCTTCTTCTCATATTTCCTTTAACATAAGTAACAAAATCTAAAGCTTCATTAAGTTCTTCTGGTTCTCTTAAGTACTTTTTAAATTTGTTTATTATTGTTGTTGCTTTTTTTGCCATTCCGTCCATAAAAACTGGATAAGAAATTTTATGTTTGTAGAGAATCAACAAAATCTCTTGCGCTCTTCCAACTGCGAAAACTGAAATTATTGCAGGATGATTTTCTGAAATTGTTTCTTCTACCATTTTAACTAATTCTTTTTCTTCTCTAACTCTATCTGGATGATCCCTATCAGAATAAGTACTCTCAATAATCAAATTTTTTACTTTAGGCAAATCTTCTTCGCATTTTTCAAGCAATCTTGTATTTATAGAATTAAAATCTCCTGTGTACAAAACATTTGTCTTTCCTTCTACAAAAATCATTGCAGAACCTGGAATGTGACCAGCATCAAAATATGTTATTTTGAAATTTCCAATTTTGAATGGCTTATTATAACTAACATTAACAAAATTTTTTATTGTCTGCTTAACATCAAACTCATTAAAAGGCAGTTCTACACCTTCTTCTCTTGAAACTTTTATTGAATCTTCAAGCAAAAGTTCAGTTAATTCTTTTGTCACATCTAGAGAATAAATTGGAGTTGAGTAATTTTTGACTAATAAAGGCAAGCCGCCTGAATGGTCTAAATGTGCATGTGAAAGCAAAACGGCTTTAGGTTTTTCTACTGGTAAAGGAAATTTTGGAGGAACTTCTCTAACTTTCGTTCCATAATCCAAAACAATTCTATCACTATCTTCATCAATCAAAATTCCGCTCGCACCTACCGAACCCATTGCACCTAAAAAACTCAAAATCATTGTATGAAATTTTTATTTGTATTTAAATTTTGTGAGTGAAATTTTGTTATAGTAATTTCATACAATTATTATATGCGACAATATAGGCGGGGGTCGCCTAGCCTGGTCAATGGCGCCAGCTTGAGGTGCTGGTGGCTTAGTGCCTTCGTGGGTTCAAATCCCACCCCCCGCAACATTTAAATAGATTTTACAAAAAACGAAATTCTAGATAAAAAATTAATTAGAAATTATTTGAGATGGGCTTAATTAGAAAAACTTCTACTCCTTCTTTTTCTTTTCCTTCTTTCCAAAAATTTTCTTTATCCATTCGAAGCACATAAATATTATTGCCAATTAAACTTTTTAAGATTTATGTGAAATAAATATGATGCAGAAAGGAGATTTTGTATACATAAGCTATGTTGGAAGAATTAAAGAAACTGGAGAAATTTTTGATTTAACCAGCGAGGAAATAGCCAAGAAAGAAGGAATTTATAATCCAGAAGTTAGATATGGAGATATTCCAATAATTGTTGGTGCTGGCTTTCTTTTACCAGGTTTAGAAGAAGAAATTGAAAAAATGAATGTTGGTGAAAGGAAAATTGTTGAATTAGAAGCTAAAAAAGCTTTTGGAGAAAGAAGAGAAGATTTAATTAAGCTTATTCCAGAAACTGAATTTAAAAGACAAAACATAGAACCTAGAGTTGGGGAATTCGTTAATGTTAATGGAATTATGGGAAGGATTTTAAGCGTTAATGCTGGAAGAGTAAGAGTAGATTTTAATCATCCTTTAGCCGGAAAAAACTTGGTTTATGAAATTGAAATAAAAAAGCAAGTTACTGATTTGAAAGAGAAAATTTATGCTATTTTAAAATATTTTGCAAACTTGGATGAAAACCTGGCAAATGTTAAAATTGAGAATGATTTAGCTGAAATTGAAGTTAAGAACTTACAAATTGCAAACAAAGTTAAAGAAAATATTGTTAACACAATTTTTAACTGGATAAAAGAAATTAAGAAAGTTAAATTTTCTGAAGTTTTTGAAAAGAAGCAATCTTAATTTTTTTCAAAAAGAAATAAAATAAATGGCAGTGAAACAATTTTTAAAAAACAATTTGCCAGAAGATGAAGAAATAAAAAAGTTTGTTGAAAAAGCTAGAGTTAAAATTAAAGTTGTTGGTTGTGGAGGCGCTGGTAATAATACAATAAGCAGATTAATGCAGCTTGGTGTTAATGTAGAAACAATAGCAATAAACACAGATGCTTTAGATTTGCTTTATACAGATGCTAATAAAAAGATTCTAATAGGAAAAGAAACTTGTAAAGGATTGGGAGCAGGAGCAGATATTAACGTTGGTAAAAAAGCTGCTGAAGAGCAAATGGAAGAAATAAAAAATGCAATAAAAAATACGGATTTACTCTTTTTAACTGCAGGTTTGGGTGGAGGGACAGGGAGTGGATCAATTCCTTTTGTAACAGAATTGGCAAAGCAAATGAACATATTAACAGTTGCTATTGTTACTTTACCATTTATAATGGAAGGAAAACATAGGGCTGAAAATGCAAGAATAGCTTTAGAACAATTGGAAAAATATGTTGATACTTTAATTGTTATTCAAAACGAAAGGCTTTTAGAAATATTTCCAAATTTGAGTTTAGCTGATGCGTTTAAGTTTGCTGATGAAATTTTAGCAAATGCAGTTAAAGGAATAATAGATGTTGTTAATAAACCGGGTTTAGTCAACGTTGATTTTGCAGATTTAAAAACTATTGTTAAAGAGGGGAAGTTTGGAGTTATTGGTCTTGGGGAAAGCAGTAGTGAAAAGAGAGCAATAGAAGCTGCTGAAAGAGCGATCTCTCACCCT
Source organism: Candidatus Aenigmatarchaeota archaeon (assembly GCA_049976365.1). Taxonomy (GTDB): domain Archaea; phylum Aenigmatarchaeota; class Aenigmatarchaeia; order CG10238-14; family SpSt-28; genus SpSt-28. The sequence continues at coordinate 3,379 of JBMFIJ010000032.1, forward strand.
TTGTTAAACATAGAAGTTAAGAATGGGAAAGCTGCTTTAATTGATATAATAAGCGATCCTTCGATAACTGTTAAAGAAAGCCAAAAAGTTGTTGAAACTGTAGCTTCTAGATTGAATGAAGATGCAAAAATAATTTGGGGTGTGCAAATAGATAAAAATTTGAATGGGAAGCTTAAAACTTTAGTTGTTGTTACTGGCTTAGAAAAGCCAGAATATTTTAAAGTTAAGAGCTTAAAAAAGAAGAATGAAATAGAAAGATATTTAGGTGTTGAATATGTTGAATAAAATTTTTTCTAGAATAAAAGAGACTTTGGAAAGTTATAAAAGGGTTTTACTTATTGCTAAGAAGCCTGATCTGGAAGAATTTAAAAAAGTTTCTAAAATTTGTGCCATTGGAATGGCAATTCTTGGCTTCATTGGATTTTTAATTTATGCGTTCTCAATTTTGTTTTTAAGCTAAGAAATAAACTTAAATTTTCGAAATCAAATGAATTTTCATGATATTTGCAATCAGAACAATTGCTGGAAGAGAAGAAGTTGTTTTAGATAGCCTATACAATAGAGCTATAAAGTACAATATTCCAATTAAGGCTTTAATTCATCCTGAAGAAATAAAAGGCTATGTTTTTGTTGAAGGTGAACTAGAAAATGTTAAAGAGTTGATAAAAGGGGTAGTTAATGTTAAAGGATTGATAACAACTCCTGTAGATATAAAAGAAATTGAAAAATTCTTAAAGCCAAAAGAAACTAAAATTGAAGTTAATGTTGGGGATGTAGTAGAAGTTGTAAGCGGACCATTTAAAGATACAAGAGGAAAAATAACTAGAATTGATAATATAAAAAGGGAAGTTACTATTGAACCTTTGGAAGTTCCTGTTCCAATTCCAATAACAATTCCGATTGAATTTGTAAAAATTGTGGAAAGAAAAAAGGAATAAAAATGTTTATTTTGAAATATATTTTAAAGAAAAGAAAAGCTTAAATATTAGTATTACTAGTGAGTAATATTGAGGTGAGAAAATGAAAGACTATATGAGAATAAGGTATGGGGAGAAAGTTCCACAGTATGTAAGAGAACGGTATTTGAAAAGTATAAAAGACAGCATCGAAGAGTATAGAAGACAGCATCATGAAAAGGTAAAGCGACTTGTAAATCAGTTTTTATATGAGTCAGAGAAGTATCATAATAGAGAATTATTAG
>JBMFIJ010000033.1:0-4412 GCA_049976365.1 Candidatus Aenigmatarchaeota archaeon
AACCCCAACCCCCCCATTTTTCCTTCAACCCATATACAAAAGGTAAGAGATGTTTGGAATTTGTGGCAAGTGTGGCAAGTATTTTTATATTTCCTTTTTCCTTTCTCTTCCTATTCAAAAGGGAAATTTAAAGGGAAGGAAGAAAAAAGAAGTAGAAACAAACCTGCCACACCTGCCACACCTGCCACACCTTTCTTAAACCTTTTTGGATTTTTCTATTTTTCATAAAAAATAACTATTCACAACATAAACAACATAAGCAAGATTTTTTTGGTATTATATGGAATTTATTGTTGTAAACAGTAAGTATTATATATTTGGTTTGATTAATATTATTGTAAATTTCATTGTTACCACCATCTCTTTTTTTGCTTTATATTTCCTATATCTATAAAACAATTTTCTCTCGTAGATATTACAAAAGATTACAAAGTATTAAAATTAACCTCTCTCGTAAGGTAATACAAAATATTTTGTTTTATTATATAAAATTAAACAAAAATAAGCATAAAAAAATTAGTATCTATTCCTTACTACATTAAGATATTCCTTTAAGGCTTTCCTTACTATACTACTCACAGGCACTTCCTCTTCTTTTGCTCTACTCTTTAATCTTTCTTTCTCTCCTTTTGTTAACCTTACTACAATCGCAACATCTCTCTTACTTTCTCCTTTACCATATTCTTCGTATTCCATACTATTATTTCGCATCACACATTTATAATATTTTCTTTTTAATAAAATCAAATCTCCACATCTAAAAATGTAGCACTTTGCTATAAAATGCTAAATTTTCACATTTCACAGTAAAATGTGAATGATTAAAAGAAATAAGAAGTTTGTAATAGAATTTTAGATTTGAATTAAATCAAAGCACTTTAATTCAAACTATAATTAACAAAACTTTCATTTTCTTAAAAGAATATCCACTTTGGATTAAAGTGGACGTTTTTGTAGTTTGAAAAAAGAAAAAAGTTTATGCTATAGCACAAAACCTTTTACCATCAGGGTCAAACCACAACTCTCCACACTCTCTCATTTTTTCAATACTCTCCTTTATTTCATCTCTACTCATTTCTATATTGTATCTTTCTTTTATCCTTTTACCAATCTCTTCAAAATCTATTTTTACACTATGCCATTCCTTTGTTAATATTCCTTTTACATATTCTTTTTTATCCATGCTCTTATTTCTCTTATCTCTTCTTTTAATTTTTTCTAATTCTAATTTCTCAAAATTAGTAAAATCAAAAGTAAAAGGGATATCCTTCTCAAAAACATTTATAAATTTCCTTTTTCTTTTTAATGGATTTTTTACTTTACTTTTTTTGAATATATTTATGAAATCGTATTTTGTTAAAATTTTGTTTAAAAGCATCATTTCTTTTTCTTTATCTTCTTTTTTCTCTGAATTGTTTAGTTTATCGTAGTTTATTGTTATTCCTTTCGCATATCTTACTATATCTTCTCCAATTCTCTCTTTGCTAATGTAAGTATCAGGGAATACTTCCTTCACTGCTCTCCAAAACCTCTCCGCACTTTCAACAGTTAACTTATTCTTTTCACAAAAATCTTTATAAGCATTGTAAACTTCACTTTTAGTTATTTTTTCTTCTATATCCTCCTCTAAAAATGTTAAAGCAAAATACAAACTCGTATTAACATTTTTATAGTATTCTCTTTTCATTTCTTTGTAATCCTCATTTATCGTAAAACTATTATCCTCTAACATTTTAGGGATAACAAAATAGTAGATAAAGTTAACAATTTTATTTTTCTCCTCATTATCAAAATAGTTTGCTATTTCTACTTTATTTAATCTTTCAGCATTAGAAATAACTTTATTAAACTCTATTATTTTTAATCTCTCAAAAAAAGCGACATCCATAGGCACTTTTGGAATATAGTTTGCGCTGAAATAGTTTTTTATTTGTGTGGTGAAGGTATACATATCTCCAAATTTTCTCTCTGCTCTTAGTAAAGAATTTCCTGTTATCATTTTTACAACACTTAAATCCTTCACTCTATTTTTAGGTATATCGTCGCATACATTCAAAGTTTTACCATATATTGCATTCAAAATAAAAGTCCTATTACTCGCATTTGAATAATCTTGTAAACTCAAATTGCTTATATTTTCATTTCCTATTATATCAATTAGTAAGTTGAGGAGGGTTGTTTTACCGGTATCGGGCACTCCTACAAAAACAATAAACTTTTTAAGTGAAAAAGGACAAAAGGCATAACTAAAACTTTCAACCAAATCGGTAAATCTCTTTACATCTCCATCCGCATAATACCATAATAGTTTCAACCATCTCCAAGGATAATTTCTTTTATCATTCATATCTAATTTTTTGAAATCCACATGAATAAACCCATGAAAATAGAAATTAGGGTCGTGTGGAAGGGTTTCTACTTCTTTGTTTGTTAAGTCGTATTTTACTACACAATTCTTAAAATTCACATATACACAATTCTCTTCTTCATTTATAAAGTAAGTAGAGTTTACTACTCTTTTGTTTATTGTTTTTCCTTTTATTATTTCTACAATTTTGTTATGGGTCTCCTTTTGGTAAGCACTATTCAGTATATTAACTACTTCTTTATGTATAATTGCTTTTGCTTTTTCATCGCTCCATATTCCTTTTTCTTTATCGTAAAGGTAAAGGTTTAAATCTTTATCTTCTGTTGTATAAAAGTCATATTTCTTTATTAAGAAATCAGGGATTAGATTTTCTTTTTTTAGGATGTGGTTGTTAGGACATTTTGGATTTTCATAACTTAATAAATTGTAGTCGTATACTTCTCCGCAAATCGGACACTCCACTTTAACCGTATATCCATTTATCTCTTTTACTAAACTATTCTCTACTAAACCTCCTTCATATTCCTCTTTCATTGTTACCACCAATCAATAAAGTATTACACATTACTTATTTATATACTTTTCGGTTAACCATCTTTATATTTAGAATATTCAACATTTTTATATTAAACTTCAAATAATTTTATATCCTTAACTAATTTAGCAAAACATCCATCGCATACAAAAAACTCTTCACTATATTCTAAATCTTTACCATAATCTTTAAAGGATATGCTAATCTTTTTAATGTTATATTTCTTTGCTAAATCTTCCGCATTCTCTTTTTCATTATTACTCACGCATAAAACTTTTTTACAAATACCGCAAACTATTTCAAAATTTTTCATTTTCACTCAACTTTTTTCTTTTAAAATTTTATCGGCTTCTTTTTGTTGTGTGTAAGTAAGAATGTAGTTTAGGTTGCTGTGGTGTGTTATCTTTGCTATTAAGGAAGGGCTTATGTTTTGTTTAAGTAAATAAGTTATGTAACTATATCGTAATGAATGGGTATTGATTTTATTGTAATTCGCAAATGTTTTAATCCTTCTTATTAATTTCAATTCATCTACATCTTTTATCCAAGCAAATTCTTCTCCTTTTAACTTTTTGAATTCAATAGGTATAACCATTTTTCTAAATTCTTCTTTTTTCTTTTTACTTACCTTAACTTCAATTTCTTCTTTGTTTGGATTATTCAACCAAATTTTAAAACCTCTTACTGCTTCACTTATTCTACTCCCATTCCTTAATTGTAGTAAAAGGATTAAGGAATATGCTCTTTGGGTTTGACGATTAGAAAAAAAGGCGAGATGTAGTAGTTTATTATACATCTCTTTGTAATCCAAACCTTTATCCCATTTCTGCATAATTTATTTTAGTTTTTGAAGTTTATAATGCTTACCATATGACTATATGGTTAGGTTTAGTATATGAAAACTCTATCCTTTGCTTTTGTAAGGTTAAGTTTGTATTTGTATAAGGTTAGGGTTTTAAGCATAAGGGTATATTTATCGGTAATAGGTATATATAAAAGGTAAACTAAAAAAGGATTTATCCTTTTATACACACTTTTGGTTGAAGTGTGTATTGAAGTTAATACAAAATATTGTAAGATGGTTGTAAGATGGTTGTAAGATTATTGTAAGATTGATTGTAAGATTGTATTTTCTATCGTAAAAATAAATAAATAAAGATTGTAAGATAAATTTAAAGTCATTTTATACATATAAGGGATATATTTGTTTAAAAGATATGAAAAAAATATGTTGTTTTGGTTACATTAGGTTACATATAGGTTACATTATTATTTATATCGTAAGGTTACATTAGGTTACATATAGGTTACATAGTTGTAACATTATGTAACATTACTCTTCTCTCGTATGTAACATTATGTAACATAGTTGTAACAAGGAATAATATTAATAGTAGTAAGTAACTCGATTCACTCGGTTTTTCAAAAGTAAAACCCCAACCCCCCCATTTTTCCTTCAACCCATATACAAAAGGTAAGAGATGTTTGGAATTTGTGGCAAGTGTGGCA
>JBMFIJ010000034.1:0-4284 GCA_049976365.1 Candidatus Aenigmatarchaeota archaeon
AGGTGTTAGAAAATAGGATGTTAAAAAAGCAATTATGCAAGCAATAATTTGGGAAATCATATTGTTATTTCAATTTTGAAAATTAAGTTTTAGTATTTATGGACCCGTAAAACCGCATTCACTGCAAGTATACTTCCTTCCTAAAGCTTTACAAGTTTGACATCTAACTATTGTTGTTTTTCCACAATTTGGACACTTAAAAATAACAAAATTTTCCTTTGCTTTTATTTCTGTATTACAGCTTGTGCATCTCATCAATTCTATTTTTACTTTAAGTTTAAATTTGTTTATTTGCCCTCGTAGTCTAACTTGGATAGGACGTCGGCTTGCGGAGATAGCAGAAAGCCGAAAATCCGGGTTCAAATCCCGGCGAGGGCAAAATTAGAATTTTCTTATATTTCAAAAAAATTATTATCCAATTTTCCATAAAATATATGAGTCAAGTATTTGAAGGAGAACTAATAGAGGAAAGAGTTATAATTTGGGATAAAGAAGCTATTTCTCTTTACGATGAAAGCGGCTTCGGTAAACCAATGCCTTTAGAAAATCCTGAAAGATTAGAATTGGATTTAATAGAAGCGGCTTATCTTTTAGAAAAAGGAAAGTTAAAAATTTATGTTACAGAAAACAAAAAGAAAAAAATGCTAAGCTTACAAGAGATAATGAAAATAGGGGAAGAAAAGGTTAATCAGTTTCATGCTCAATACATAGTTTATTCTGATTTAAGAAACAAAGGGTATCTTGTTAAAACTGGCTATAAGTTTGGAGCTCATTTTAGAGTTTATGAAAAAGGGGTTAAACTAAAAAGAGGACCAAAAGCTCCTTTTGAACATACAAAGTTTGTTGTTCATGCTGTTCCTGAAGAAGCTGCATTTTCATTACCAGAAATGTCCAGAGCAGTTAGGCTTGCTCACAATATTAGAGCAACTTTCGTTTGGGCGGTTGTGGATAAAGAAAACGATGTAACCTATTATGAAATAAAAAGATTAAAACCATAGGTGTTTTAATGGGAAGAATTAAAACAATAATGGTAAAGAACATAGGAGAAAAGCTTTATAGAGAGCATAAAGAGGAATTTACTACAGATTTTGAAAAAAATAAAGAAATCGTTAAAAAATATGTTGACATTCCTTCTAAAAAGTTAAGAAATATTGTTGCTGGCTATATAACAAGACTTAAAAAAATGGAAAAAAGTTGAGCTTTTATTTTTTTGTTTCAATTATCTTTATGAAAGGTCAAGAAAAAAAGGTTATAGATGAATTTGCTTTTGTTCTTTTGGCTTCTTTAATTTTTATAGGAATAATGTTAGTTTATTGGACAACCCCTTCTGAGTTACCACCTTCTTTAGAACCAAGAGAAATAAAAGTTTCTTCTTTACCAGAAAAAACAAAAAGTATAACTTTCAAAATTTCAGGTAATTTAACAAGCGTTCTTTTAGAAGCCAATGGAACAATTTCAAATCTAGTAAGTTTTTCTGAAAACAATTTTGCTGTTTATGGAGAAAAAGAAGTTAAATTATCCATTAAAGCTCCTTCTTCTTACGGAACTTATTCTGGCTATATAATTGCTAAGGGAAAAGGAGGAGAAGATGCAATAAAATTAACTTTAAGTGTTGTACCATCTTTATCTTTATCTTCAAGATCAATTCCAATTGAAGATTTTAAAATATCCTTTTATGAAAAAGAAAAATCTTTAGATCTAAAAGAAAATTTTGAAGTTAAGAAATCGCTGTTTTCTTCTTTAAGCGCAAAACTAGTTTTTCAACCAGAAAGAGAGGTAGAAAGCGCAAAACTAAAGCTTTATATAGAAGATGTTTCTGGTTCAGGATTGCTAGTTATAAAAATGAATGGAAGAGTGATATTTGAAGATAGAGCTTCAGAAGGAATTTTAGAAATTCCTTTAAATGTAAGCGAGATAAAAGAAATAAATTTCATAACTATTGAGGTAGAAAATAAAGGTTTAAACTTTTTGGCCTCAACATCTTATCATTTCTATCAAGCAAAGATTATTGTAACTTATAAGTCTATTCCATTTTATTATGACTTAGAGCTTTCTCAAAATGAGATAGATAATTTCAACTCTTTAGAGTTTTCCTCTATAGTTCTTCAACAAAATTATCCAACTTTAGAAATCAGGTTTAACAATCAAAAAGTCTTTATTGGTAAGATACCAATAGCATCTTTCAGAATAAGTTTTTCTAAAGATTTGATGGGAAATGATTTGATAGTTTTACCCAAAAATAAAATTTCCTTCTATCTTATAACTGAAGGAGAAATTAGTTTTTCAAACAACATTTTAAGGATTTATACTTACAGCTAAATTTTCTAAATAATTTCTAAAATTATCCTCATTTCGATATTTTCAGCTAACAACATTTATTGGCTTTCCATTCAAAAACGCTTCAATGTTTTCATAAGTTGTTCTTTTTATATCTTCTAACGCTTCAATACTGTTAAAGGCGTTGTGTGGTGTAATAAATATGTTTTTTAGCTGGTCTTCCATTTCAAATAGAATATAATTAGCCAATAAAGTTTCAATATATTCTTTACTTAATTCTGTTTCAAATATCTGAGCTTCTTCTTTTATTTCTGGTTCATTTTCCAAAACGTCTAAGGCCGCATATCTTATTTTACCATTCTTTAAATACTTTATAAGAGCTTTTGTATCTATTAGCCCTCCTCTTGCAGTGTTAATTATTATAACTCCATCTTTCATTTTTTCAAATAAGTTTTCGTTAAAAATATGATAATTTTCTTTTGTTAGGTTTGCATGCAAACTTATTATGTCGCTTTCTCTTAACAAAGTATCTAAATCAACATATTCATATCCTATTCTTTTTGCCTCTTCGTAATTTGGATAAATGTCATAAGCTAAAACTCTCATTCCAAATGCTTTTGCTAGTTCAGCTACTCTTCTACCAATTTTACCAGCACCGAAAATTCCTAAAGTTTTTCCTTTTAATTCAAATCCAGTTAACCCTTTGTTAGAAAAATTTCCTTTTCTAGTTCTTTCAAAACTTTCTATTAGTCTTCTTGAGGCTAGAAGAATTAAAGCAATTGTATGTTCTGCAACTGTTTCAATTCCATAAGAAGGAACATTAGCTACTATTATTCCCCTTCTCTTACATTCTTCAATATCTATATGGTCATATCCCGTACTTCTAGTACAAATAAATTTTAGTTTATTAAATTTTTCAATAATTTTTTTGTCTATCTTCGAATCTATAAAAACGGAAATTATTTCTGCATCAACCAAATTTTCTTCTTTTAATGGCTCTTTGAAAAATTGTAAATCAAAATTTTTCAGTTTTTCTTTAAAGTATTCTATTTCATCTTCTCTAGCTTCATAAAACACAATTCTCATAAAATTATGATTCTTCGATTTTTTTATTTTTGGGGACGCTGGGATTTGAACCCAGATTCCGGGCGCCCAAGGCCCGCGTCCTAGCCAAGTTAGACTACGTCCCCAAGCTATTATAAAATTTATTTAGTTAATAAAGAAAAAGATTCATAAACTCTTTTACATTCTTCAACTATTTCACTAATTTCAATTTCTTTGTTCATTTCTTCTAGAAATTTCAAATCTTTTTCTAACTTTTTCTTCATCCAATCTATACCTTCTTTTACTTCTACTCCAAGAGAAATTCCCATGCAAACAATTTCTATTGGTTTTTTGAAGTGGGAATAAGCATCTGCAATCTTAAGTATTTTTGCTTCTAGTGAGACAGGAATGGTTGGTTTTTCGTGTCTATGCTCTTTTATACATTCTTTAACTTTTTCAATTTTTTCATTATCATAATTTAATTTTTTCAAAATTTTTTCAGCTTCTAATGCTCCAGTTTCTTCATGATTTTCAGGTCCATATTTTATTCTTCCAATATCATGTAAAAGGGCTGAAATTTGTAATATTTCTTTGTCTGCATTAAATTTATCTGCAAGCTTTAAAGCTAAATCTTCTACAATTGAAATATGAAATTCGTAGTCTGACATTCTATTCAATTTTTCACAAGTAGAAATCACATATTTTCTAATGTTTTCAATAATATCCATTAAGAAATTTTACACTTGAATTTTTAAATTTGGGGACGCCGGGATTTGAACCCGGGCTACGGCCACCCCAAGGCCGCGTCCTCGACCAAGCTAGACTACGTCCCCAATAGTTTAATTTTTCAACGAAAATTAATAGTATGGAAATTTTTGAAGACATTGTTAAATCTTATCCTACAGTTGTTGGGAGAGATAGGAAAGATTTGGAAAAATTTGGGACTGAATGCTCAGGTTATAT
>JBMFIJ010000035.1:0-4069 GCA_049976365.1 Candidatus Aenigmatarchaeota archaeon
TTTGCCAGATAATAAAGTAGAAGCTGTTTTATGCGGTAAGAAAGAAGATGTTGAAGAACTAATAAAAATAATGAAAAAAAATCATCCATTGGCGAAAATTGAAGACATGAAAATAGAGAAAATTAAAGCAGAAACGAATTTTTCTGACTTTCACATCCTTTTTTAATCTTTTCTTTAAATTCTAAATGTAAGCTCCCGTCGTCTAGCCCGGTCAATTAAGCTGATAGGATAGAGCCCTCTCGAGGCTCAGACGCGGGTTCAAATCCCGCCGGGAGCATTTGATTTTTATATTCTTTACGATGAAAAAAAATTTGATGAAAAACAAAAACAGATTTTTTTACCTAGCGTTTCAATTTAATATATGCAGGGGTCGCCTAGCCTGGTCAATGGCGGCAGATAAAAAGCTGAAGCTCAGAATTAGCCGAGGCTTAGGTGGTAAGAAGAAACCTGCTGGGTTAGTCCCTTCGTGGGTTCAAATCCCACCCCCTGCAAAAATTTATTCAAAAACTAGACAAATTTTGTTCTATACTTGATGTTTAAAAAATTCTTTCCGCGCTTTCAAATTCTAAAATTGATATTTTTAAAATTTTCCATCCTAGTTAATCTTCAAAAATTGATTTTCTTTTAATAAGATTCAAATGAGAAGTTTGAAATGCGATTATTAACAGAAAAGCTAGGCTTAAAATTTTTCTACTTTCTAAAATATATTTGAAAAAACTAGAACCTCCTTTCTCTTTGTAAAGTATGAGTTTGCCAAGAATATTTTTTTAACTTGCTACTTTTTCCATAACCGCAAGCAGAGCAATAATGCTTATCAACTCTATAAGAAGTTCTCCCACATCTTCTACATCTTATATGTAATACATGGTGCTTCTTTCCCATTGAAGGCGTTCCTTTTACCATGATCTCAGACCATTTAGATAATTTTATTCACTATCTTTTTAATATTTTCATGAACCTCTTCTATACTTTTGCTTGCATCAATAATAAAACAATTATTATATTCTTTTGACAATTCAATAAAATTCCTCCTTATTTTTTCTAATTTTCCCTTTTCCTCAAAAAGCTCAAACCCAAACCTGCTTTTCCCTATTCTCTCCAAAGCAATTTCAACAGGCAAATCAAAAATGAAAATTATGTCAGGAATTAAAAACTTAGAATTTAGAGCCTTCAGCCAATCTTTTTCAACTTCAATCATTCCATAAGCAATTGTAGATAGAAAATATCTATCTGAAATAACAATTTTTCCTTTTTCTAAAGCAGGAATTATTTCTCTTTCCAAATGATGAGCTCTGTCCGCAGAAAAAAGTAATTGCAGAGTTTTGTTTGAAGTTATCCATTCTTTTTTCAAAGCAGCTCTTATTAAACCACCAATTAAATTGTTAGTTGGCTCTTTTGTTAAAATAACATCATAACCTTTAGATTTTAAATAATTTTCTAGTAAATTAGCTTGGGTTGTTAAGCCCGCGCCATCTATTCCTTCGAAAACAATAAATTTTCCTTTCATCAACTTAAATTCTTTTGAAAATTTTTATTTTTTATTTTAAGAACCTTTCCTCTATACTTTTCATGTATTCAACACTTTTCTTAACATCAACAAACCTTTCTTCAACAAATTTTATGTCTTCAACGCTTATTTTCTTCCTTCCATTTTCTTTTGCAACTTCAAAAGCAGGAGCCATTAATTGAATTGCATGTCTTAAACTAGTCTTGGCTCCAATTTCAGTCAAATAATCTAAGCTTTCTTTTTCAATTTCAATTTTTTCTTTTTCTGCTCTAATCTCCAAAATCTTCTTTATTTCTTCTTTGGAATATGGCTTTGTATTGATTATTAAAACTCTATCTAACAAATCTAAAGGAATTCCATGAGGAGCAACAATATCCGTTCCTCTAACAGTTGTCATTCCTCTATTAGTTGCAAAAATTATTATTGGTGAGAGCTCTTGCTCTAAAGCTCTATTCAAAAACGCAAAAGTTTCTATGTCTAGCATGCTAACTTCGTCTATAAAAACAACTCCAGGCAACAATTCACATCTTCCCTCTTCGACTAACTCTTTAATATATTCATCAACTTGCTGTCTTATTTCTGGATCTATTTCCTTGCTCTCTTTACCTCCAAAAAACAAGCTAAAAATGCTACTTCCTGACTCTCTTGAAAATGCAACATCTAAAGAATGTAAAGTCACAGGATAGACAAACTCTTTTTCTTTCAAAACTTCTCCTTTTGGAACTGGTAAAACTTTTTCTGTTGTTAAATCATAAGCTTTTTCTTTAACTGCTTCTTCGCTTTTTCCAAGTTTAACAATTTTTCCCAATTCTGGGTCTATTTGAACAATATCTCCAGTTTCTATTCCTTGTTGTAAAATCTGAATAGCAAAAGTTTGATCGACGCTTAATTTTTTACTTTCATCTTTTGTTGCAATTTTTATTTTTGCTCCAATTGGTATTTGTTGGTAAGGATTGTAAGGATGGGGGGCTTTTTCTACTTCTAACTCTTTAACCACACCTTCATAAATTTTTCTAACTTCATGAATTCTAGCACCTATTGCTTTTCTTAAAGTTTGAGTTAAAAATTCTGTTTTTCTTATATCAGTTGAAAAAATTTCACTTGCAGCTAAATGAACAAAAGGAACATCTTTTCCCAATTCCTTAGCAATTCCGTTAGCAATAGCTGTTTTCCCAGTTCCTGGAGGACCAACAATCAAAACAGCTCTTCCACCAAATTTTCCTTGCTTAATTAATCTAACTACTAAGCCTGCAGCTTCTCTTGCTTCAATTTGTCCAACCATTCCATCGGCAACTGGCTTTGCTTTTAAGCCATCTAAACCTAAGCCTGTAATATGGCTATGAGCAGAAACTCTTTCCCATTCTCTTATTTCTGGAGAAACTTCTTTTACTCTTGGCATAAAATCACCAAAAATATTTTATTATAGCAAAAAGATTTTAAAAATTTTAACTCAATATATCCTTATTAATTTGCAACTTGGGTCTACTTCAACAAAATGTTTTGCTAAACCCTCTCTAAAAGCTGAGCACTGGTTTTCTGGTAAATTATCAACATCTTGCCTTGGATTATGAGCAACGTCGCAAACCCATTCTCTAAAATTCTCCAATGGATTTGCTAAACACGGTCCTTTACTTAAATCTTTTCCTTCAATTAAAGCTTTTCTACACAATTGAATACAAGCATCTTTAACTTTTTCTTCTTCTGATTTCTGAGAGGAAAAATGAAAAATTATAGGCAATAATAAAATTAAAACAATGACTGATAAGGCAATCAACACTTTTAAATTCATAAAATTAACTTAGAATTCTTTTTTAAATTTTTGAAATACCTTCCCTTTGGTAAACTCCTGAATAGATTTTTTCTGGCAATGAAGAAAGTTTTATAAATATCATTTGGGCAATTCTTGCATTTTTCTTAATTTTTATTCCGTTTTCATTGAAAACTGCAAGCAAACAATTGCTTTTTCCAGAGTAGCCTGGATCCCAAAGAGAAGAAAAAATCGTTGCACCACTTCTAACCAAACTTGACCTTGGCCTAAGCAAAGCCATTAAATCTTTTGGAATGTTTAAAATTTCGTTAAAACTTATAAGATAAATGCCTTTGTTCAAAACAAGCCATTCATCTTTAAACTCAATTTTTTTGTATTCAGGCAATTTTCTCTCTTTATTTGAAAAATCAATAGAAGCTGAAGAAGTTAAAAGAAAAATTTCGTCCAAAGTTAAATCAAAACTTGCTGGCTGCAATTGTATTTTTAAATCAATAAAATTTTGAATTAACTTTTCTTTTTCTATTCTCTCAAGAATTTCTTTGTCGCTCAAAATCATTTTATCTTTTTGTTTTTTAGATTTTTTAAAAAATTTTATGAAAGAGTTTTTGTTTATGCTCTTTTAGTCGAAAGCTTTGTAGTTTATCTTTTATAGACCTTTTTTCTATGCTCAAAAGTGTGGAAAACGACAATATTACCCTCGATTTCATAAATTATTCTAAATTTACCAACTCTCTCAGTTCTTAAACCTTTAAAACTATATTTCAGGGGTTTTCCTAATTCAGGGTTTTCAAGAA
>JBMFIJ010000036.1:0-3983 GCA_049976365.1 Candidatus Aenigmatarchaeota archaeon
CTTTTTCAACCAAAGTTTTTGTGACATTTGGGATAGCAGTTATTGACTTATTTTTATATTCAATTTTTACTCTAGTAAGCATTCTAGTTCCAAGTTTTTCTGCATCATCTTCATTCAAAATCACAATTCTTTTTCCACCAGCATAAACCTTTAAGTTCTTAGCTTTGAGTAGCATTAATTAATTTTCTTTTCTGGTTAAAAATCTTAAAAGATGGAAAATTTAGAATTTGATTTTTAACCAGTAAAAATTGCTTTTAGAATGGCTATTGAAAAACTAGCTTTCACATTTTCCTTCTATGCATTTACATTCTTCTTTTGGTTTTGGAGAAGAAAAATTTGCACATAAAACTAGTTTGCTTTTACAATCAATATAGCTTTCTTTATTCAAACATTCCCATTTTGCTCCCAAATTTTCAGGACAGCAATTTATTATAATCCACGAACAATCTTCATCTTTGGTACAATTTCTTAAGATTATGCTTTCTTTAAAACTTGCATTTTCTTTAGTTATGTTAATGCTTCCAATGTTGCTAATGTAAACAAAACTTTCTCTTCTTGAAAAATAAAGGTAAAAATTTAAGAAAATCACAAAAAGCATTAAGACAAAAAGAATCAAATTTTTATGTTTCATTAAAGTTTTTGTTTTTGAATTTTTTATATTGGTCTTTCTTTTCCCCATGTTTCTAAAGCAACTTTTAACTCTTTATTCTTTTCAGCATAATCTTCCAAGCTAATTCCACTTTTGTAAGCTTCTATTGCTTGAACAACAGCTTTAGCACCAGCTTCAATTCCTAAAGGATGTCCATAAATTCCACCGCCAACTTGAATCACTATGTTTGTTGTTCCATAAATTTTAAAAACTTCTGGTAATATTCCTGGATGTAAGCCGCCAGAAGCAACAGGAACGATTGGTCTAATATTATACCAACTTTGATTCAATCTTAATCCTTCTATTTCTTTAACCTCATTTTCAGTTATAGCTTCTTTAATAGAAATAACTTCTTTCTTACTACTTTCTAATTTGCCAACAACAGTTCCTATGTGAATTTGATCAACCCCTAGAATTCTCATCAACTTTGCTAACAAAAGCATAGATATTCCATGCTTCTTATTTCTTGTAAAAGATGCATGCATTGCTCTATGCCCATGAATAGCCATTTTGTAATCTTTTGCTAAATCACAAGCAGTTTTTAGGGCAGTATAACCAGTTATAACAACATCAATCATAAAATATTTGAAGCCGTAGTCATGAATCAACTTAATTCTTCTTTCCATTTCTTTAGTATCGGAAGAAGTAACATTAATGAAAGCATCTTTATGTTGGTTAAGTTCTCTTTCAACTTTATTTCTATATTTAGCTAGAAGCCTCACTCTTTTATCAAATTTGTTGAACTTTTGGCTTGTTAAATTTTCATCATCTTTTATTACATCTAATCCTCCCTTCCAAATTTTATAAGCAATTTCTGCATGTTCTTCACTACTAAAACCAACTTTAGGTTTTGGAACGCTTGCAGTTATTGGCCCTTCTTTTTTACCAAATATTTTGAAAACGTTAAAACCATAGAAAGGTCCTTTAAAATTTTTTAAGTAATCTTTTGGAAATGAAATATCAATTAATCTTAGATTTTTAACAGCTTTCATCCCAAAAATGTTGCCAGCTACAGCTGCTAATAAGCCTGGCAACGAACCTTCTTCAAAAAGCTCTATAGGATAAGCAACTTTAATGAAGTTGCCTTTTATTTTAAAAACTCTTGCTTTAATTTTTTCAACTCTTTTTGGCACTTTAATCAATTCGCTCCAAGTTCCACAAGAAGATTCACTAGCAACTCTTGCCGCAGCCTCTTTTATACTAATTCCTTTTGCTGGCTCTACTCTAAACAAAGCAATTAAATCATTTTCATTCGGCTTATAATTTAAATCCAAAAAGTCTTCGTACTTCATTCTACCAACCACTTATAAACTTTCTTAACTTCTTGAATAAAAGTTTCAGGTTTTAAAATTCCCAATTCAGAAATTATTCCAGTTATTAGCTTAGGATTAATCTTCTCAAAAACATAATTGGAAATTTTTACTCCTTTTGGAGGATTTTTCCAGACTTCTTTGCTTGCTCTTTTTTCTATTTCAACTTCAAATCCGAAAAAAGTTAAAGGATCAAATTTTAAAGAATGAGTTGCGACATAAACTGGAACGTCATATTTGTTTGCTACTTCAGCGAATAGCTCACTACCAATTTTATTAATAATTATTCCTTCAGCAGTTATTGCATCACATCCAATTAACATCACGTTAGCTTTTTTTAACGCCAATCTTGCTGCAGAATCAACAAAAACAGTTACTGGTATTTTTTCTTTTGCTAACTCTTTTGCTGTAATTCTACCTTGAAAGAATGGTCTAGTTTCAGTTACATAAACTTCAAATTTTTTTCCTTCTCTTTTTGCTCTTTTTAAAATTGAGGTTACTGTTGAAGAATGACAATGAGTATAAACAATAAAATTGTTTTGAATCTTTTTACTTCCAATTTCTTCAATCTTTTTCCTATCTTTATCCAATTTCTTCAAAAGTTCTTCAGCATTTCCAAATTTTTCCAAATATTTCAAAACATTTCTTAACATTGGTTCAGTTGGCCTAGCTTTTGCTAATTTTTCAGCAGCAAATTTTTTATCTTTTGCTTTTTGCCAAGCAATAATTGCTGCTCTTGCAATATTTTCTGCTCCCTGAATTTTCATACTCTTTATATCTCTTACAGTTTTCTCAACAACATCCATTTCAATAATTGCTTTCAAAATAAAAAAAATTATGGATAAAGAAGAGTTGATAAGTAAATTAAAATCTTATGGCTATCTAAAAAGTAAAAAAGTTGAAGAGGCTTTCAAGAAAGTTAATAGAGAAGATTTTGTTCCAGAAGATTTAAAAAATGAAGCTTATTCAGATGTTCCTTTACCAATCCCAGGAAATGTAACAATTTCTGCTCCTCACATGCATGTAATTTGTTTAGAGGAACTTGATTTAAAAAAAGGAGAAAAATTTTTGGAAGTTGGAGCTGGAAGCGGAATTTTTCTCGCTTATGCTTATGAAATTATTAAAGAAAAAGGAAAGGTGTTTGGAATTGAAATTAATGAAGAAACTTATAATTTTGCAAAGAAAAATTTGGAAAAAACTGGTTATTTAGATAAGGTTAAACTTGTTTTAGGAGATGGTTCTTTAGGCTTACCTGAAGAAGCTCCATTTGATAAAATATTAATTTCAGCAGCCTCTTCGGATTTCCCCTTACCTTTAATTCAACAATTGAAAGAAAATGGAATAATTTTAGGTATTATCGGTTTGCCTTATGGGGATCAATATTTAGTAAAGGGAAAGAAAATTGGTAAAAAAATTGAGAAGAAAATTGTTTTACCTGTGATTTTCTTACCTTTGAAAGGAAAATATGGTTGGAATATTTGAAAGGAAAATTGTTTTTAAAATTTGGGGCTGCTGGGATTTGAACCCAGATCAACCGGTGTCTTCATTTTTCAGAGCTCCATTTCTGGAGCCGGCCGTCCTACCTGGTTAGACTACAGCCCCATATTCATTTTTTTGTTTCTAAAAAATTTTACTTTGGGTCCGCTGGGAATTGAACCCAGCTCTCCGCCGTGTGAGGGCGGCGTCCTAACCGCTAGACTACGGACCCAATTATAATTTTACATTTTGAATTAATCAAAAATGTTAACCTTAAACTCTTTTCGTAGTGTTTTAAATATTTAAATAGAGGACTCAAGAACGATTATGGAGCTAAAAGAATATTTGGAAATGGTAGAAAGAAAACTTTTGCCCAAGTTGAATAGGATTGAGTTTGAGATAAAATCATTAAAAGAAGAATTGGAGATATTAAAAAATCCAACACTAGTAGGAAAAATTCAGAAGAGTTTAGAAGATAAGAAAAAGGGAAAGCTATATTCTTGGGAAGATTTCAAAAAAGTTGTAAAAGGAAAATGACCTTCCTTTTG
>JBMFIJ010000037.1:0-3943 GCA_049976365.1 Candidatus Aenigmatarchaeota archaeon
GACTTTTCTGTTAATAAATTTACCAAAGAAATTTTCAAGCTCTTTACTATTTTTCTCAGTTTCAATACTTCTTTTAACTCTTATTGCAAAAGTTTTTCCTTCTGGAATTAAATTTGGATAAATTTTTTCTAAAAAGTCTTTAATTTCATTTTCATCAACTGTTTCAAGAAAATAAGCTGGGGAATAAGAAACTATTCCAAAAACAAACTTTAGAGCTTCTAAAGATTTTCTAAGATTTTCCTCGTTTTCAAAAAACAAAAAAATTCTTCCCCTTTCTCTAGCAATTTTATAACTAACATTTTTTTCTTTAAGCTTTCTTTCAATATTTTTCAAAAGTTTATTTTCATAAATCCTAAAAACATTTTCAGACTTTAAAAAAATTTCCCCATATCTAACAATAATTGAGTTCATCATGGAAAAATTTTTTCTTTTATACTTATCAATTTAAGCCCACTTTTTCTTTAAGTTCTATGTACTGCTTATGTATATCTTATGTATAACTTATGGAAAAGAAGAGTTTTTAGGAAAGAAAAATTCTTAAATGAAGAAGATTTTGATTATTTGCCTTTTGATTGCAATCCTTGGAATTTCTATTCTCTATTTTCTCGCAAGATTTTCTCAAGCAGAATACGTTCCAATAGAAAATTTAGATTCTACTTATATTGGAAAAACTGTAAGAACTAGCGGAAGAATAGTTTCAGTTACTTATAGCAAAGGTAACATTTTCTTAACAATTTACGATAAAAAAAGCATAGATGTTCCAATATTTTCGAACGTTGCAAAATATCTAAGTTACAATTTTAAAAAAGGTCAAAAAATTTCTGTTGTTGGAGTTGTAGATGAATATAAGGGAAAATTGCAAATAGTTCCGAAAAAGACGAGCGACATAAAGGTTATAGAATGATAGAATATTTTATTGCAATTTTTTCCGGAATTATTTTTGGCTTTTTTACAGGTCTATTACCTGGAATGAGCATTAACAATTTACTGCCAATTTTTTTGACGTTTACTTTTTTAAAACCAGAAATGCTTGCAGTTTTTATTGTTAGCGTATCAATTTCTCAACTTCTAACAAATTTCTTTCCTTCAATTTTCTTGGGAGCTCCTAGCTCTGAAACAGCAATTTCAATTTTGCCAGGCCATAAACTTTTATTAGAGGGAAGAGGATACGAAGCTTTAAAACTCTCTTTAATTGGATCTCTAACTTCAATAATTTTTTCTCTAATTCTAATTTTTATTCTTTCTCCATTCTTTAAGGATTTTTATTCTTTTTTAAGACCTTTCATTTTCTATCCAATATTTTTTGTCAGTTTGTTTATGATACTTTCTGAAAGAGAAGAAAGGAAAATTTTATTTTCCTTTTTAATTTTTTTACTTTCCGGTTTCTTAGGAATCGTAACTTTAAATTCAGTCTTATCTTCTCAAAATGTTTTATTTCCCATGCTTTCTGGGTTTTTTGGTTTAAGTACTTTAATAGTTAGCTTAAAAGAGAAATCTTTTTTACCAAAGCAAAAAATAGATGAAAAATTAAGAATAAGCAAGAAAGATTTTTTGAAATCTTCACTCTTAGGTTCTTTGTTTGGGCTACTAGTTGGATTTTTACCGGCAGTAGGAGTTAGCCAAGCAGCAGTTATGGCTCAATACATCGCAAATTTGGGAGACCCAAGGAATTTTTTGGTAACAATTGGAGCAATAAACATTGCAAACGAGATGTTCTCTTTAAACAGTTTATACTTAGTTAATAATCCAAGGTCTGGAGCATCTGTAGCAATTCAAAGAATTTTGGGAGAAATGAATTTTCAAACTTTTTTAGTTTTAATTGCATCAATTTTAATTTCAGCAGGTATAACAATACCTTTAGTTCTTTTTGTTAGTAAGAAAATTTATAAATTTTTGGTAAAAGTTAACTATACGATTTTAAACTTAGCAATCATTTTCTTTCTCTCAATTCTTGTTTTACTATTTTCCGGTTTAGTTGGAATTTTGGTTTTTATAGTTTCTGGAAGTATAGGAATTCTTGCTGTTGAGCTAAAAGTTAGAAGAAGTCATTGTATGGGTTGTTTGCTTTTGCCTAGCATGATATTCTTTTCTGGATTGCAAAATCCTTTGCTAGAAATTTTGTTTTAGGTAAATAGTTCTACTTCTAACCTTCTTATAAAAGCGTTCTTTTAATCCAATTTTTCTTTCTTCTTCTATTGTTTCCTTAGGTTCAAATTCATTAATAAGATATTTCCTAACTTTTACAAAATCAGATTTTGGATTGCAACTTGCAATTCTAACTATTAACAAATTATATTCAGGCCACGTTTCTAAACCTATATAAGATTCTTCGATAATGGAATATGCAGAGATGCCTCCACCATTGTGTTGATAATATGTATAATCAATTAATTTTACTTTAGCTAAGTTTGCAACATTTTTCATAATTCTTTCAGCTTCTTCTTTTTCTAATTTCAAATCCTTTTTGCAATCATACAAAAGTATAGTTACCTCTTTTTCATATTCCCTTTCCATATTAACTATATTCTTTTTTTCTAATTTAAATTTTATTACTAAGTTTTTCTATGAAGATTGTTCCCGACACAAGCGCCAATAATTCATGGTGTATTGCTTAAAGAAGTAGAAAAAGGAAAGAAAAACCTAGAGATTATCATCCCTATTGCAGCTTTAGATGAATTACAAGCTCAAGCTTCAAAAGGAAGAGAAGTTGGTTTTATTGGCTTAGAACAGCTTAAAGAAGTTAGAAAGGTTTGTGATAAGAAAAAAATTAAAATTAGGTTTGATGGAGAAAGGCCAAGCTTAGAAGATATAAAGTTAGCGCATTCTGGAAGAATAGATGCAATGATAAGAGAGGTTGCAAAGAAAAATAATGCTTATTTGTATACTTGCGATTATGTTCAAGCTTTAGTTGCTGAAGCTGAGGGGGTAAAAGTAAAATATTTTGAAATTCCTGTTAAAACTTCTGGCTTAAAATTTGAAGATTTCTTTACTGAAGATACAATAAGCGTTCATTTAAAAGAAAATTGTGTACCTTTGGCTAAAAGAGGAAAACCAGGAAATTTTAAGCTTGTTGAAATTGGGGATAAGAAATTGACAGCAGAAGAAATAAGCGAAATAGTCAAAGAAATTTCGGAAGCTGCGAGAATAAGCGATCAAGGAAGCATAGAGATTAATAGAAGTGGAGCTTTAGTTATTCAGCTTGGAAATTATAGAATTGCAATTGCGAGACCTCCTTTTTCTGATGGTTTAGAGGTTACTATCGTTAGACCTGTTGTCAAGCTAAAATTAGAAGATTATAAGCTTTCCGATAAATTAATGCAAAGATTGAAGGAAAAAGCCGAAGGAATTTTAATTTGCGGCCCTCCGGGCTCAGGAAAAACGACATTCTCGGCTAGTCTTGCAGAATTTTACAGAAGTTTAGGAAAAGTTGTTAAAACACTGGAATCTCCAAGAGATATGCAAGTTAGCGATGAAATAACGCAATATGGTCCTTTAGAAGGAGATTTTGAAAAAACTGCTGAAATTTTACTTTTGGTTAGACCAGATTATACAATTTATGATGAGGTTAGAAAAACTAGAGATTTTGAAATTTTTGCTGACCTAAGATTGGCTGGAGTTGGAATGGTAGGAGTTGTTCATGCTAGCAATCCAATAGATGCAATCCAAAGATTTATATCAAGAGTTGATATAGGTCTTTTACCTCATATAATTGATACAATAATTTTTATTGAGGGCGGAGAAGTAAAAAAAGTTTATGAGCTTTCTTTAAAAGTTAAAGTTCCAACCGGAATGACTCAAGAAGATTTAGCTAGACCAGTTGTAGAAGTTAGAGATTTTGAGACAGGTAAATTAGAATATGAGATTTATACTTTTGGAGAGGAAAATGTTGTTGTTCCAATTCAAAAAGAAAGAGAAGATGTAGTAAAAAAGCTTGCTGAAGAGA
>JBMFIJ010000038.1:0-3802 GCA_049976365.1 Candidatus Aenigmatarchaeota archaeon
GACGTAAAGGAGATTGAGGAGTTTTACAGCTTTAAAGGAAAGTACGAATGGTTGGAAAGAAAGTTTGGATTAAGGCCGACCTAACTTTAGGACAAAAGAACTTATCTAATGTTAAATAAATTTAGTTAGAAAAGATAGAGCGAATTTTATACTCGTTAAACATTCTTCATTTATGGAAAACTAACTTGAAGGATTAAAAGTGAGATAAGTAATACTTCAAGGATTAACTTTACTTCTTCGCCAAGGTTCTTAACCGTTTTCTCACAACTTATTTTCCTAAAATGTTGTAAATGAAGTTAGGATTAGTTGTGTGAATAGCCTTAACCTCTTTTGGTTTTATAACATTCATTTTTGAAAAATAAATTTTAAAGAAAAATAAGATTCGAGAAATTATTCTGCTTTGTTTTACTTATATCAAATCTCTTATATCATTAATGGAATACTTTTGCGTATCTTTAAACATAGGAAGTAACGAGGCAGCTTTTCTAGAATACTTAGTAGTTATTGGTTCTTTTACTCCTATTACGCAAGTATTCCAATCAAGTTTGGTCAGAAGAATTATTTGTTTTGCTATTTCTTCTATTCCTAATTTTTTTATATTATTTTCTACAACCATAACTTCTATTGGTTTTGGAGTTCCAAAAGATTCTGGTCTTTCTCTTAATTTTACGCCATCATACCAATTTCCAGTAGTGTAAATAACAAAAGATTTTTCGTATGCGTTTTTTAAAGTGATATACTCTCCTCTTGTATTGCAAAAATTGTTTACATCATTTTTAAAGAAACGCATAGGATGCTTTGCTTTTAGATAGATAAGAGCGTAGTCCACATCTTTTCCCAAACTTTCGGAAACAGCTTTTACTTCTTCAGTATGATAAGGCGTTGTTTTATGGAAAATTAAATATCTTGCCCAATTAAATTTTCCTCTGAGCTTTTCTAACAACTCTTTCATATTTTTATATGGGATATACAATCCTTTTGTTGTAGGAAGTATATATTTCGTTAATTCAAATGAAAGGTATTTTCCAAGCCTATCATAAAAATATAAGCTTCCTGCATTTATCTCTTTTTTTTGATGGTCTATGGTGAATGCAATACCAACAAAAATTGTACCTGGAGGTGCAGCATCCATATCTCTTATTTTCCATGGTGTTCCTCCAGATTTTGTGTATATTGCTGTAGCTAAGTTATAAATTACAAAAGATTTTCCATCTTCATCAAGTTTATTTAGTGTGGACTCTGTTATAATCTGACATCTTTTCTGTTGTTCGATACAATACGACTTCATTTTTTTATAAAAATCAGTACCCTTATAGGTTCCTTTGGGGGCAATCTCGTCTCTAACTATTACCATTATTACTAAATTTTTAAGTGTGTCAGGGATTTTCTCTATTTCATCTTTTATGTCATCAAACCCATTTATTGGTATGTACTTTATGTTTTCTCCTTGTATTTGGAGCGAAGAGCCAAATAGTTTGCTGTATCCAACAAACTTACCGTACCTATCATTGCAACCGTCCTTTAAATAGTCTATCAACTTTCTAACTTTGTTATTATCAATCCTTTTGTCTACTATTAAGAAAGGAGTTACTTGAAAATCTTCTAAGTACGAGTATGGTTTAAATGTACTTAAACCATACAATGGGTTTCTTGACTGCCCATTCCTAAACTCAAGAGGGGGCTCTGGAACGAAATTTACGTCAAAGTAATTGTTTTGATCATTTAAAGAAATAAATTCTGGCAGAAATGAAATACTTTCATTACTTGAAAAATTTACAGTAACTTTTTCGTTTCCTTCTTTCAATATGTTTACAATTTGCTCTAGCAAACTATATCTATTCTTAGGAGACATAATCGCTTTGGCTCTATAACTTTTATAAATAGAATTTTCTAAGTTAAAGTTACGAATGAAGACTAATCGTAAATAAGTACCTATCTTATAAACTAATGGAGTATATAAATCTAAGAAAAGTAACATTTTTTTATCTTCTAAAAATCTTGTACCAAATTTTATTCCACGATAAACGTAAAAATTATTGTTTCCATCTAGTGGCTCTATGAGTTTCAAGCCACCAAAATTTTCTTTAGGAACTAAAGCTTTTCTGTGGTGAACATTTTTTAGAGGAAAATACCCTATTTTCATTAGTTTGTTAACAAAGGCTCTAGCAAAAATGTATGAATAAATGTTTCTATTAGTTCGACTCACAAGGTCTATAGATTGTTCTTCAATAGACTCTTCTAAAATCTTTTCCAGTTGTTTTAACGTTTCCTTTTCATTTCCAACAAAGTATAAAAAATCTTCATATGGGTAACAAAACGAAATTTCTTTTTGACTTAAAGCGTCTAAACTTTTGAACAGATCTTTATAATTAACTTTAACGCCTCTTTTAATTTTAACTCTTTTAACTTTTAAGTTTGTTATATCATCCTCAGAAACTAAAGCATTCAATTTAATCATAGTTTTAACCTCCCCAACTAAATATTTTTTCAACTATTTTTTTAAGAAAGAAATCTCTTAAAGCCTTAAGAAAATCCACTAAGTCTTCTCTACTTACGTACCCTCTTTCATAAATCGATTTTGCGACAAAGAAATAAAACAGTATTGGTATGCTTCCTATTAATATCAAACTTTTGAAACCAAGATTCAATGGAATTGCTAATTGAATAGAATAATACAGTAAAAACAGACCTAGAACAGAAAGAATCAATAACAATTCTGTTTTTCGCACTCTCTTAAAATTTCTAGTTTCACCTTTTATTTGCAAGTAAACATCATGCTCTTTCTTTGATAAAAAGTAGGGCTTATCGAACTCACATTCAAGAGCAGAAAGTAGAAATTTAGATATTAGGTCAAGTCTTAATGAGACTACTGGTGGAAAATTTTCTAGACTTATTTCCAGCTTGTTATTACTTATCCTAGTCATGTTATTTGATTTTTCATATGGCATAAAGGTGCCTACTTCCTTTGAGTATATCGCAGCATTTGTTATCTCGTTAAGAAAATATGGATTTTCAACCATACTTTTTATTTCAGTATAGGCAATTTTAAACGTTTTATTCATCATGTCGATTATTTCTTCTTTCTTTTCTTTTTCTAATTCTAATAGAGAGGATAGTGCTAACGCAAAGATTGAAGAAAGTTCCAAATCTTTTTCTATCAGGTTCATGATCTCATTATTAGAGGCAAGTTCTCTTAGTAAAGAGTTAACAAACTTACGATCATCTTTAGTTTTTTGCACAAAGGAAAGTAAAGCGTATACTTTTGCTCTTAACTTGTCTACACTTGTATGTTGACTAAAGGATTTTTCAAATAGATTCTTAACATCGAGTTTTAAACCTAATTTTTCGGTAATAAGAGATATAGAAAACAGTAGCTCTCCATCATACTCTAACCATTTCGACTTTTCTATGTTGCTTATTAGCTTCTTTATCCTTTCTTTATTTTCACTATTTTTTCCAAATTCAGAAGACTTTAAGCTTAACAAAGAGTAAGTTCCTAAGAAGAAGCCAATAGTATTTTCAAGGCTAAGTAACAACTCTGAAAATTTCTCTTCATCGTATATTATAGATTCAATTTCGTTTTCCAACTCTCTGAAAAACTGGGGGCTGTCATCTTCACACTTCAGAAAGTATAATGCGATCCATCCTTTATCATATAAGGAAGTTACTTCAATGCTTTTAATTTTAACCAATACCTTTAAGGACTCTAGAAATTGAAAATTAGTTGAAGTTTCATCATTCATTTTCCAATGTTCAACTAAATATTCTGAAAGGCAGTACTTAAGTTTTTGTGTTTTTGCCA
>JBMFIJ010000039.1:0-3718 GCA_049976365.1 Candidatus Aenigmatarchaeota archaeon
CAGTTTTAACCTATAGAATTAAGGAAATTTACAAAGAGAAGAAAGAATAGATTTATGTTTTTAATTCAAAGAATTTTATGAATGTTTTTGAGGCAATTGCTAAAAGGAGAAGCATAAGAGAATACCAAGATAAAGATGTTGATGATAAGTTAATAGGAGTAATGCTTTGGGCTGCTTGCCAAGCTCCTTCTGCAGGCAATTTACAAGAATGGAGGTTTATTGTTGTAAGGGATCAAAAGAAAAAAGAATTGCTTTACAATGCAGCTTTAAAGCAAGAGCATGTTAGAAAAGCTCCAGTTTTAATAGTAGTAGCTGCTGACTTAGAAACTCAAAGTTTAAGATACGGGAAAAGAGGAGAGTTAGTTTATGCTTTAGAAGATTGTGCAGCAGCTATTGAAAATATGTTATTGGCAGCTACAGCTTTAGGCTTAGGAACTTGTTGGGTCGGAGCTTTTGATGAAGAAGAAGTTAAAAATATTTTGCAGTTGCCAGATTTTTTAAGACCAATAGCAATAATAACAGTCGGCTATCCTGCTGAAGAGCCAGAGAAAAAAGAAGTTGATTATTCAAGATATGTTTTTCTAGAAAATTATGGAAAAAAGTTTGAGTTTGAATTTAAGACTTTGCATGAATTGATTCAAGAAAAAATAGAAGAATTTAGAAAATTTATAGGCAAAAAACAAAAGAATAAATAGGTGAAATTATGAAAAAGATTTTAATTTTGTTGATTTTGGTTGCATTAATTCCTTTGGCTCTTTCTCAAGAAGATATTACAATTTATGCTGGAGAAACTAAAACAATAAATTACACGATTTCTAACCTGGCTAATGAACCATTAACTTATACTGTTTCTCTCTCTGGACCAATTGCTTACTTTTCCTCAAAAGGAATTTATTTAGATGTTTATCCAAAAATTCTCAACTTGAATCCAAATCAATCTGCAATTGTTACTCTTTATATAACTGCTAGAAAAGATGCTAAAGAAACTGGAAGTTATGCTTTTAGTTTGGATATTTCAGCTGAAAATCAAACAATTTCTAAAACTTTAATAATTAGGGCTTTGAGAAAATATCCAGTTTACATTTCTTCCTTAAGCTTGTCAAAGTATGCTATTTATCCTTTGGAAAGTTTGAAGATTTTTGTCAAAGTTGTTAATGTAAAAAACGAAATTGCTCCAAATTATAAATTAACGATTACCATTTCTAAAGATGGCAAGGAAATTTGGAAGAGAGATTTAATTACTGATTTTATAGAAGCAAATAGCGAAAGCGAAATTTCTCAAGAGTTTTTTGCTGAGAAATATCAAGAGGCTGGAACTTATGAAGTTTATGTTCTGCTTTCTGATTTAAAAGGGAACTTTGTTGATGATGCTAAAACAAAATTTGAAGTTAAACCAATAGTTAAGTTGCCAGAGGAATTTACAGAAAAAGAAGTTAAATATTCTTTGCTTTCTGCTTATGTTAAAATAAAAATTAAGAATGAAGGTAATGTTAAAAGTAGTTCATTTTATGTTGAAGAAAGAGTTCCTTTGTTCATGAAAGATTTCTTTAAGCCTTATGTTAATCCTAGCGAAGAAAAAATTGAAGCAGGACTTATAACTTACAGATGGCTAATTCCATCCTTAGAACCTGGCCAAACTGTTGTTATAGAATATGAGATTTCTCTTTGGCAAACTTGGATAGGTTTAATAGTTATAATAATTGCGTTCATTTACTTCTTCAGATTTACTTTTAGGCCTGCTTTGGTTAAAGAAATTGTTAAAGAAGGTAATAAATTGAAAGTTTACATTAAAGTTAAAAACAAATCAAAAGAAATAATGAAGAATATTGAAATTAAAGAAGAAGTTTCTCCAATGCTAAAGATAGAGTCTTTTATTGGAAAAGAATTTGAAGAGAAGAAAGTTGGTAAGAAAAGGTT
Source organism: Candidatus Aenigmatarchaeota archaeon (assembly GCA_049976365.1). GTDB lineage: Archaea > Aenigmatarchaeota > Aenigmatarchaeia > CG10238-14 > SpSt-28 > SpSt-28. The sequence goes on from JBMFIJ010000039.1 coordinate 1,918, forward strand.
TTTAATTTGGAAGATTGATGAATTAAAGCCAGAAGAAGAAGCTTTAGTTGGATATAGAGCTGAAGCTCTGGTTGAAGTTGCTTCAATAACTTTGCCAAAAACAAAAGTTGAATTTACTGATGAAAAAGGAAGAGTTAGAAGCTTAGAAAGCGAGAAGTGAAATAAACTTCAAATTTCTTCTTAATGTTTTTCTTTTTTGAAAATTAGCTTATCCAATAAAGGAGCAAGAACAACTCCAAATAAATAGCCTATGTAATGGCTTAGTATATTTATACCATTTGCCTTTAAAGGAATCAGAATTGGGAGTGAAAATATAGCTAAAGTTATTGCTAGAGCTGCTATAATTATTTTAAAGAAAGCTGAGGTAAAGCTTTCTTTTTTTAGTTTCAACAATTTTTTATAAACTGCTTTAGAAATATTTTTCAGCTCCCTAAACTCAAAAATTGAAAATAAAATGAAATAGGAAATTGAAAAAATAAAAATTGACTTTGATGTGAAGATTGCAATTATTGTTATAAAAACGCTAATAGTTATCAAATAGATGTAAAAACTTAATGATAGATCTTTCTGGATTTTTTTCAAAGAGGTAAAAAGAGAATATAATAGATAGCTACTGAAAGCTGAAACAATGTTTGAGAAACCAAGAGTATATACATAAGAAGTGGCTAAGAAAAGGAAAGAAAATGAAGTTAGGAATGGCAAAATTAATAGAGAGAAAATTGTGAAAATGTAAAGTCTTTCCTTTTTTGTTTCGATGTTTAAAATCAAAAATATTATCAAAAGGTATCCTGTTAAATTGCCTAAAAAATGTTTGAAATCAATGTGAATGAAACTTGAAAAATATATTGATAAAATTGTTGGGTTGCATTTGCTTAGAATAAACAATTCTTTTAATTGCAATGGAAGAATGTAGAATAAAGTAAGAATTGAGGGCAACAGAAGGAAAAAGAATGTTAAATCTTCTTTTGTTAAATTCTTCATTAAAAATTTTTAATTGAAGAAGAAATTAAAATTATCCCGCCCTAGCTCAATTGGCAGAGCGCCCGGCTGTAGAGCTCTGCTTAAGCAGGGCTTTGAAGCTAGCGCTCGGAAACCGGGAGGTTCAGGGTTCGACACGAAAAGCGAAAATCCCTGGGGCGGGATTTTTCTTTATTTTTTAAAAATATCACTTTTTGATAGTAAACGAAACCGAAAAGCTTATATATAAGTAACATATTTTTCACAGTTTTACTAGAGATAAATTGCGTATAAAACCAGGTACTCTCCCCCGAAATGAAAGAGTATATAGGGAGATAATTAATTGTTGGTGATTGAAATGAAAAGAATAATAAGATGTCCGCCAAGCAGAATAATAAGATTCATTGATGGATTTGGAAATAGAAGGATTTTTGTTAAAGGTGTTGGAAGCTTTTTGGAAGATGAAGTGATAATTGATACAAGCAGCTTTCAGAAAAGACTTCCAGAGTTTATGGAGTTCAAGTACTATATGGAGGCGTAGAAAATGAAAGTGCTTAGAGAAGTTAAGATTTCATTGATTGAAGACAGAAATATTTTAAAGTGGAATGTTCAGCTAGTGAAAGACGGAAGAATTTTTGGATTTATAAAGCCTGTTTAAAATTTTTGAGAAGCAAATTATTTTAGGGAGAAAAGTGGTAACAAAAAGTTTTGAAGTTGAAGTCAATCCAAAAATGATTAATTGGGCTATTGAAACTTCTGGATGGAATGTTAAAGAATTGGCTGGAAAACTTAAAACATCTGAAGAAGTTATAGAGAGTTGGTTATTAGGTAGTAAAAAACCTAC
>JBMFIJ010000040.1:0-3416 GCA_049976365.1 Candidatus Aenigmatarchaeota archaeon
CCGTAATCACAAAATACGCACTTTAATATTCTTGAATATTCATAATAAGCATTTATATAGAGACCACTGATATGGATGCAACCCAGTTCATGAACCAGATGCAATGAAAAATTAAATAAGGATGAATTTTAATATATGAATAAAAGATATGAAGATTAATTTAGAATTGAAGGGAAAAGGCCTGAGTGCAATTGGAATAGCAAAAATACTGCCAATAACATCTATGCTGAGGATAATAAAAAATATTGGAAATGGAGAAAATAGGTGTCACTATGTTTAAAATAACAGAAAGATCTATTTATGAGCCAATATCTGAATTTCTTAAAAAAGAATTGAATATAGAAAGCATCTCAGAAGTAACTTTAAAGAAAGGGTTTATTGATATTTTCTTTCAAATAAATTCTTCTTCATTTATTGTTGAAATTAAACTTGGAAAAGAAGAAAAGACACTTACAAAAGCTATAGCACAAGCTTATAACTATGCAAATCAAAGGGGAACAAAAAATATAGTTGCATTAATATTTCCAAAAATAAAAAGTGGTCAAACCGTTCTTAATATAGAGGATTTTAAAAAAGCAGTTTTAATGGAGCCCGTAAATGGATATATTCATACTGATTATTGGGAACAATGGATTGAAAACGAAAAACTAAAAAATGTACTTGAGGAATTATATAAACGATTTATAGAAAAAAATAGGAAAGTAGACTTTAATTCTGTAGTTAAGGCTATAAGAGAGCTTGTGCAAGAGCTTTATGAAGTAATTAGACAAGCTAACTCCGATGAAATTTTTGAAGAAGTTGCAAAGAAACTAGAATTATTTGTTGGTTTGGGGGAATTAGATAAACAAAAAGCAAAAACACAAGTTAGCATGCTTGCATCTTATCTTCTGTTTAATCAGATTTTATTTTATCAACTTTATAAGATAAAAACTAATGATAAAAAGCTCAAAGAATTAAAGCCAATTAAATCTCTAAACAACTTAAAAGAATACTTTTCTAAGATAAAAAATATAGACTACCAGCCAATTTATGCAATCAACTTGGTGGATAAGATTCCAGAACGTTCAGAGATTTTAAATATAATAAATGATGTTATAAAGAATTTAACTTTCATAAGAACTGAATATATTACTCAAGATTTAGCAGGTAGATTTTTTCATGCTTTACTCCCTAATGATGTAGCTAAAGTATGGGCTGCTTTCTACACTAATCCAATAGCTGCAGAGATATTAGCAAGATTAGCAATTGATAAATGGGATGAGAGAATCTTGGATCCTGCATGTGGTTCTGGAACATTGCTATCAGCATGTTATAGAAGAAAATTAGAACTATACGAAGAAGAGCACAACGAGGAAACACAAAGTGATGATAATATAAAAAAATTGCATAAAAAGTTTCTAGAAGAAGATATCACTGGAATTGACATAATGCCCTTTGCTGCGCATTTAACCGCAATAAATTTGGCAACACAAAAATTGGAAGAACCAACTAATATTGTAAGAGTTGCAACTATGGATTCTTTAGATTTAGAAAGTAGAATTTTAACACCAGAGTTTAAGAGTGGAGAGGGTATCCCAATTAGACCATTTACTGGGATTGTTCAACTTACACTTACACCAGAAATGGAATTAGCGAAAAAACCAGTTAGGAGAAGAGAAATGCCTGTTTCTCCATCTGGTATGGGAAAAGAATTTTATTTAAAACCTGTTGATGTTGTTTTAATGAATCCTCCATTTTCTGATAGAGAAAAGTTACCTAAGGATTACCGAAGAAAATTAAAAGAAAAAAAAGAACTAGGAAAAATATGTGGTCATCAAATTAATCTTTGGGGGTACTTCTTAGCTCTTGCTGATTTAATATTAAAGTCAAATGGTAAATTGGCCGTAGTGATTCCTATAAATATTGCTAGGGGAAAAGCAACTGAAAAAATTAGAAATTATCTTTTAGAAAACTATCATATTAAATATATTCTAAAGACAACTAAAGACTTAGCATTTAGTGAATCTGCAGCTTTTAAAGATATTTTATTGATTGCTGAAAAGAGAAAACCTACAAATGATGATTTAACTGAAATTGTATTCCTTAAAAAATCAATAAAAGAACTCACATTAGAAGAAGTAAACGATATAATAAACAATTTAAAATCAAATATCGAAAAAAAAGATCTTTTTGAAACTTATTCTGTAAAACAAAGCTTATTTAAAGAATCTTTTATGAAGTTTATTTCTACATCTTCTTTAAAAATAAACTTTATTTTAAATGAATTCTATAAAAAATTATCTTCTTCACCTAATCTTAGAAAAATAGGAGAAAAAGATATTAAAGAAGGATTTGGCTTTAGACCAAATGGTCTTTCAAAAATTATTGTGATATCTAACCCAACTTCACCAGAAAGATTAGAACGTTCAGAATTAATTTTAAAAAAAGAAGAAAGGGATTATCTTATCGTAACTTCAAAAAGCTTAAGAATAGACATAAACATAAGTAAAAATAAGGTAATTCCAGCATTAAGAAGTTTAACGGGAATGAAGCAGATGGATATTACAAATTATACTGATTATATTATTTTATCTTCTTATAAAGAATTTAATGATATTAGAAAAATTTTTATGAAAACTAAGATAAATTGGATGAAAATTAAAAGATATGCAAAAAGATTAAAAACTTGTAATGTAATTTTACCTGATAAAATAAATCTTTCTTCGCCAAATACTTTTTTAATATCTGTTTTTTCTGAAAAATCTATTCTTCCAAGTAATATGTTTTATCTTTTGTACACGGAAAATTTAGAAAGTTCAAAAATATTTTGTTTATTTTTAAATTCAATTGCTACAATTTCTCAATTTATTTTGAACAAACCAGAAACATTAGGTACTTATTCTAGGATGAGAATAGAGGATTGGAAACAGGTTTTTATATTAAATTTAGAATCATTAAATAAAGAATATAAAGAAATGCTTTTAAAACTATTTGAAAAATTAAAAAAAGTTGAATTTCCATCTATTAAGGATCAATTAAAAAATAAATTTCCTGCAAGAATAGAATTAGATAATACAATCTTAAAAATTTTAGGATTTTCTGATAAAGATTTAGAAGAGTGGTTACCAAAAGTGTATGATGCAATAGTAGATGAATTAGATGCAATGGGTGAGGTTAAGTAAAATGTTTTTAATTTCTTTATAATATAAAAATACTTATCAAATTCATTTGTATTTTTCTCCATTAATTCCCTTACCTTAGGCAATGAATATACAGAGTTTACATGAACACAATTCTCGGAATAACAAAATGAATGGCTAAGTTGTTCTTATTCTTATCTTTATATCACCCATTAACTATTTTTGCCAGTAATATATTGTTCAGGAGCTGCTTGTCCCTCAACTGCAACATATACTGCAGTATCTCTTTAATGTCTT
>JBMFIJ010000041.1:0-3201 GCA_049976365.1 Candidatus Aenigmatarchaeota archaeon
GTGTGAACCTGCCGGTAGTGATAAGGGACACTATAAAGTGTTCAAACTCACTCGAAGCCTCGTATTTGTAATACGAGGTAGTTCACTCAAGATTTGAGAATAGATTAAGACACAAAGCACAAAGAGAAGGGATTAAGATTTTAACAGTAAATCCTTTTAACACATCTCAAGTTTGTCATAGATGTGGTTCTAAATGTAAAGCAGACAGACTTGAATTTAAGTGTGAAAGTTGTGGAAAACACTTTGATAGAGATTACAATGCGAGTGTTAATATAGGAATGAAAGCGTTAAATTTAGCGTGTAAGACAAAACCTAAGCCCTATATGGGTAAAGGTATTCCTGCAAGATTTCCGTTCCTGCAGGTGCTTACACGCTATAAATTCAAATCTCTTTTAACCTTTTTACCACTTTTAAAACTAATAGCATACTTAAGACTTGTTGAGACTTCCTATCTCAAACTTAAAAATTTGTTCAAATACGTAAATTCGGATAAGTATGGTTAGGAAAAATGGGACGGACGGAAGGACTAAAGAACTACTTAAAAGAAGAATTAGAACTAATCTTAGAAGAACATCAAGCAAGCAAATTCTTAGTAACACTAAACCAACAATCCTACTACATGTTAGAAGAAGATTTAGCCGAAACTGTCCTCAAAGAATACAAAGAATGTTTCAAAGAGTTTGTAGAAGAAAAAAAAGAAATTTAAACCAAAGAGGGGCAAAATGGCAAAACTATTACTCTCAAATGATCGCAAATTAACAATATTATGGTTAGAATTAATAGAAATAACAAGCCAAAAAGATTTAAATCTTAGAAGGATAGCAAAAAAAATCATTAAAAAACACAAAAAATCTTTCAACCATAGAAAAAACACAAGAGGAGTTTAAACTCCTCTTAATCCTTTTACAATTTAACTTTATTAGCTAAAAGGAACTTGGCTATATATTCAGCAACTCGAGAAACAGTAGTTGAAGTAACAAAAATCTCATTACGCATGAAAATCTTAGAAAAACCCCTACGGTAAACATATTCGTAAAAAGGAAGAATGAAAATATTGCCTCTAAAATTCTGCATAGCAAATCCTTCAACGCCAGAAGGGCTCCTTAAAACAGCCTTAACAATGAAAAACTCAGAAAGAATATCTCCTTTAATCGTGAGTAAGAAAATATCATCCCAAACATAACCCTCAGGAAATTGTATGCCTTTAAGACCAGAAAACTTCTCAAGCTTTTCTCTCTGCCGTATTCTCCTACCTCTTGCAATATCCTGCCTTAAAGCCTCTACAGCACTTTTAATCATACTTTTCTTCATTCCAGTGCTATAGTGAAAAACATCCATCAAGTAACTAACATCAAATCTAAAATCAGTCTCTAAAACTGCTCTAAAAAAATTAGTGGCCATCAAATCTAACCTACCATACTTATCTCGATAATGGACTAAAGTAGAGGTAGATTTTTTAATGGCAGTAGTAAACATCTCCTTGAAATCGCTAAAATCCGTCCCATTTAAAGGAAACGACCTCACATAACTAGCTCCTTTACTATACAAAAAACCTGCTAAACGAATCTCTGACAATATATCTCCAGGATCAGATACGTTAAAAAAGGTAGTAACATTCCTTCCAGAAAAAGGAATTGAATCCCACTCAGGAGCTTTCAACCAATCATATAGACTTGGAATACCGATAACAGCATATCTGTAACGAACATCTAAACTATTTAAATTTTCTATGAAATTCAACGTATTATCTCTACCCTCAACAATCACTATTTCACAATAAGGAAAATTTAACTTATCCAGCTCAGAAGGGAAAACATACAAATGAGCATCAACATCAAAGTGAGTATTAACATCACTAAAAGGTAAACCAGAATAACCCGAATAATGCTCAGAAGATAAAGGCTCCCCAAGAAACTCAACAGTTATCCCAGAACCAGCTAATTCACTGGCAACATCAAACGAATAACCAAGAGAAACTAAATCATCAATAGAAGATAAAAAATCCTTGTTAACTGCCATGACTCCTCCTAATTGAAAAAATATTAAAAATGTAAAGTAGATATAAATATAATTATAACACAAATCAAGTAAAAAACAAATAAAATGCAAAGGAATAAACATAAAATATAAATAACTCCATTTACAAAACATTAACAAACCTTTAAAAATTAATTAGGTTAAAAGAAGAGAGATTTTTGGTAGTTGCGAGTTAACCCAGAAATTAAATGTTAGCCAATTTATAGGTTAACACTTTTAAGCAATTAGTTTTCTTTAACTTTTAAAAAATAAGAAAACTCGATTTTGTAAAACTGACTACACTTTTAAAGTGTAGTCAAAAGTGTAGTCAAAAGTGTAGTCAGGAAAAAACATTATTTTTCAATAATTTAAAATGAAAAATTTTCCCCTGACTACACTGACTACACTTTCTAAGATATATTTTTATCCCCGAAAAAGAAATTTCACAAGTGTGAAAAATTGACAGAAAATATAAAAAATATAAAGAAGTCAAAATTTCATAAGTGTGAAAAAAAATTTTTTTCCCCTATAAAAAAATGAATATACTCCCAAAAAGTGTAGTCAGTGTAGTCAAAAATAGCTAAATAATTTATAAATAAGCCTTTTCACTGACTACACTCTTTTTAAAAAGTGTAGTCAAAAGTGTAGTCAAATTTTAAAATAATTGATAAATAATAATTTTTCATCTTAACAATTGACAAAAAAAGTGTAGTCAGGATTTTAAGTAGTTAATAACCTTAACTTTTTCGTTTTACAAAAGAGTTATAAAAAATAGAAAGATAAAAGAGAGTTAACCTATAAGAAGGTTTATATATATAGATTAACTTGTGATAAAGCAAAATATCTGTTTATAATTTTATAGCTATTTTTTGACAATTATAGATGTTTATGTTATATTAAATCCTATGAAGTTGAGTGAATAGACAAGGTAAATTTACAAGTGAATTTTGCGAAGAACCTTCTCAATAGACGTTCTATTGGGGAGATAAAGCTCCACACTCCGAAAAGGCAAGTCCTTAAGATACTTGTAAGAAGGTATCTTGAGAGATTTAAAGGGTGTAATAGTGCTCCCTTGGAAGTCTTTAAAGATAAGACTTCCTAAACCCCTGGAGTGTGGATAAATGTCTATAAAAAGGGGGACTATGAGAACCCACAACAATTTCAAAATCAGAAACAAACAGAATC
>JBMFIJ010000042.1:0-3184 GCA_049976365.1 Candidatus Aenigmatarchaeota archaeon
CAATAGCTTTAGAATACTATTCTTACAGAAAAGATACTCTTCTTTTTGATTGTGGCGAGGGAACTCAAAAGCAACTGATGCAAGCAAAAATAAGTTTTATGGATATAAGCAAAATTTTCATAACTCATTGGCATGCAGACCATTTTTCTGGATTAATTCCTTTATTGCAAACAATGAATCTGGAAAAAAGGAAAAAAGAGCTATTGATTTTTGCTCCAGAAGCAAATAGGTTTGTTTCTGCAATAATAAACCTTGGATATTTTGGTTTGAGATTTCCAGTTAAAGCTTTTAATGTTCCTTTTGAAGGAAATCAAATTACAAAAATTTATGAAGAGAAAGAATATGAAATTTTATCAGTTCCTGTATTGCATACAATTCCATCTGTAGCCTTTGCATTTAAAGAAAAGGATGTATGGAGAATTGATGTTGAAAAATTGAAAAAACTTGGTTTAAAAAGAGGAAAATGGTTGAAGAAAATTAAAGAAGAAGGAGAAGTAATAGTTAATGGAAAAAAAATAAGAATTGAGGAAATTGCAAATTTGCAAAGAGGATTAAAAGTTGTTTATAGCGGAGACACAAAACCTTGCGATAATATGGTTGAATTGGCTAAAGATGCTGACTTATTAATACATGATGCGACTTTTTTGGAAGAAGATGAAGATGTAGAAAAGTATCATTCGAGCGTAAAAGATGCTGCAAAAATTGCGAAGAAAGCTAATGTAAAACAGTTAATCTTAACTCACATAAGCAGAAGGTATCAGAAAGAAGATGTTGAAAGATTGGAAAAAGAAGCAAAGGAAATTTTTGAAAACACAAAAGTTGCTTATGATTTTATGAAAATTGTTTTGAAAAGAGGTTGAAATTTAGAGTGATTGAAACTAATAAATTTTGAACTAATATTATTTTTTATGCATCTGGGGCGAGTAGCTTAGCCTGGTTGGAGCGTCCGGCTGATAACCGGAAGGTCGTGGGTTCAAATCCCACCTCGCCCATTGCTTCGCAAAGTATTTAAGCTTTTCTTTACTTGTTATTTTATGAAGAAAAAAGATTCTTATAAAATTTTGTTTTTATTTTTAGCTTTTTTCCTAGCTTTTAATTTTGGCTATTCTACTTGCGATCTAAGCTATCAAACATATCGTTACAAGTCCGCAACTTTCTATGTAACAAATGCTCAAAAAATAATAGTAGAAGTTTTTAATTCAATGAATGACCTTTATCCTAGGTGCTTTACTGCCTGGATAATTGTTAACGGAAAATATATAAATCTTGATGGATTACCTTACTCTCCTGATAATTGGAGTGAAGCTTGGAAAAATGAAGCTCCAAATTGTTTTAATAGTGGCTATAGAGTTGCTTACAATTATGGCTATGCAGAATATGATTTATCAAAGTTTCTCAATCAATCATATACTGGAATTGTTGAAGTTAGAGTGAGTAGCGATTGTTATGAAGTTCTTTCTTCAGATCCTTGTTTTTGTTGGAATGTTAATGTAAAAGTAATACAAGCTCAAATTATTCAACCAACTCAATATGGAACTTTAAAAGTTAAGGTAGTTGATTGCTTTTCTAAGCTACCAATAGATAATGCTAAAGTTTATGTTAGTAAAGATGATCCAATAATAAAATATACTGATTACAATGGTTATGCAACTTTCAATTTAGAAGTTGGAAGATACAGAATTGATGTAAGCAAAGATGGTTACTACTCATCTTCAGCTACAGCTGATATAAAGTGCAGTCAAACTACTGAAATTGAAATATGCTTGAATAAAATTCAAGTTTGCTTTCCTGGCGAAATAAAAAATAGAAGATGTGCTTGCCCTACACAAGTTGCTTATGAAATATGTAAAGCAGATGGTTCCGGTTGGGAAACAAAAATAGAGAATTGTCTCTCTGGATATATTTGTGATAATGGCTATTGCATTTTAAATAAAGATGGATGGTATGATACAGGCAATGAAAAATGTGAAATTTCATCTGAATGTGGCTATGGCACAAAAATGAAAGAACAAGAATATAGAAAATATACTTGTTTTGGAGTTACTTGTACTTATACTATAACTGAGAGAAGATGGATTAGCATTGGTACATGCTATAAAGACTGTCCTTCTGGTTATATTTGTGAAAATGGAAAATGCGTTCAAGAAGTAAGTTTTGATTGCAATTCCTTAGATGGATGGTATACTACAAATGAGGAAAAGTGCGAAGCATCTTTTGAATGTGGAGAAGGAATAAGGAAAGTAAAGAAAGAGTATAGGGATTATTATCCAATTGTAGAAAAACCAAAATCAACTTCAGATTGCTCTTTTATTGTTACTAGTATAGATTGGTTTTCAATTGGAAGCTGCTTTAAAGACTGCCCATCTGGTTATTATTGTTTAAATGGATTTTGTAAGCCGATTTCATTAGCCTTTGCTCCTCAAAAATGTAATGTAATGATTTATGTAAAGGAGAAAGAAAACAATTTCCCTATAGAAAATGCTAAAGTTTGTGTTCAAAATTCTTGCTACTATACAGATTATTCAGGTTTAGCAAGCTTTACAGTTTATCAAGGAAGCTATACCGTTTCAATAAGTAAAGATGGTTACGAAACGCAAATTTTTAATATTGAATGTCAAGCGTGTGGAAACGATATAGTTAGAACAGTATTTTTGAACCCAATAAAAACTTGTTTTAATTGCAATTTGTTAGATGGATGGTATTATACTACTGAAAGCTATTGTGAAATGAAAGGAGTTGAATGCGGAAATGGTATAAGATTAAGAAAAGAAGAATTTAGAGATTATTCAAACGTTTGTGTATCTTCAAAAGAAGATTGCAAAGATTATAAGGTTTTAGGCTATAGATGGGTGGAAGATGGTCTTTGCTTTAAAGATTGCGGAAGTGGTTACAAATGCGAAGAAGGTTTTTGTAAAAAGACTTTCGTGGAAAAGGGGGAAAAATTTGTTGCTATTGATATGCTTGAAAATGGAACTGTAATTCCAAAACAAACTGAGCTAATGTCTGTAACTATCAAAACGTATCCGAGGAAAGAAGATATTTTAACTTTTTCCCTATTGCTCATCTTCATTTTAGCATTTCTCCTTCTCAAAAGATTCAAAAGAAAGAAAATAAGAGAAGAATATTTTAAATAAAATCAAATATTGTGTTTTTCTCTTTTCCAAACTCAAAAAGCTTTCCTCTG
>JBMFIJ010000043.1:0-3153 GCA_049976365.1 Candidatus Aenigmatarchaeota archaeon
AGATTAAGAGTTAAAACGAGCCTATGGTTTAAGGAGTTAATCAATCTTTTTGAGGTTATAGGGGACAAAGGGTATAAGGGATGTGAAAATGTTTATGTTTGTAAGACTAAAGAGGAAAGAGCTCAAAGACAGGTTATAGAAGGAGTATTTTCAAGACTTAAACAATTTAATACTTTAAGTAGATGGAGGAAGGGTATTACACTTCTTACATACTTGTATGCTTATGCAATAGGCTATAGCTTTTTCAGGTCTATTGAGGTAAATTTATGTGGTTAATTTCTCACTCAACGTATTTTTAATTTTATTATAGGTTTTTTAATAAGAAAATCAATATTTTACTATACAAATGTTTGAGTTATTTTCATAAAATTTTGTAATTTTATCTAAGTAGTTTCCTGGTTTTTTTAGAATGTCTATATTTCCTGTTAGAATAAAGAGATGTTTTGCCCTTGAAACTGCTACATTCAACAGATTTGGAGTTGTATTAAAGAATTTTACTTTACTAAGTTGACTACCTTCATAAACAACTGTCGAGAAGATTATTACATTCTTCTCCTTTCCTTGAAATTTATGTACTGTTCCTATTTCTACTTTTTTATACTGTCTTAACTTATTTCTTAAGTTTATTTCTTGATTTAGGAAAGGAGTTATTATTCCAATATCTTCCTGTGAATAACCAGCCTTTAAAAGACTGCCTACGATTTTAACGATAAATTCCGCTTCTTCATCGTTTGTGTTATCTACTTTTCCTATTCTTCCTTTAATATTGTACAAAATTAAGTTCTTAACGTCATTTTCCTGTGGATTTATTAAATTTTCGATTTCAAGGAATTTTCTTAGCTTTTCTTTATCTTCGTCTTTTAATTCTGGTGTTTTTATAATCATTCTATCATAACCTGCTAACTCTTGAAATAGTTTAGCTATAGGTTCTTGGCATCGTCTATGTTCATCTAAAAAGACTGCTTGTCCAATATCATCAAACTTTCCAGTTTTGCATCTGGCAGTTCTATGGTAAACAGATGTTTGTGTAGGTGAGTACTTTTCAAAATACTCTTGTAGTTTTTCTTCAGAGAGTGAATTTTTAATGTTTTTGAAAAATAGGTTTTCGTAATATTTGTTTATATCATTTCTACTTAATGGAATTACTGGAGGAAGTTGTAAAGGGTCTCCTACTGATATAACTTTTTCAGATAAAGAAATTATAGGAAAAGGAAGGTATACATTTGCCATTCCTGCTTCATCTATAAATGTTAAAAATATTGGATTGAACTCTCCCCCTATTAACTTTTTATCAAACCCAGAAAAAAGTTTAGGACTTGAATGTAAAGTTGAAATTACTACAGGAAAGACTAATGATAAATATTTGTAAAAATCTTCTAAGTTAGATATAATTTTGCTGTACTGTTCTTTTTTTCCAGCAAAAATGTAATCTCTAAAAAGCTCTAAATTTTCTACAATTTTTTCCTTCTCTTTTAAAACTTTACTTTTTAAAACAACTATGGAATACTTAAGAATAATTTTATTTATCTCAAACAACTTTTCTCTGGAAAAATTAAAAATATCATCTACTACTTGTTCAGCTTCTCTGCTTATCTTCTCTAAAATTGTTTTTTCTTCTTCATTAAAAAGATTTTCCCTTTGTTTATTACTTTCTTTAATTTTTATATTTTCACTTTCTAGTCTAGCTTTTGCATCCTGTAGTTTTTTTAAGTTTTCTTCTAATTCTTTTTTATTTTCTGACAGTGTTTTGTATTTTAAATCTAAGCTTTCTTTCAAGACAAACTCAACTACATCGGGATTAATTTTAAATATATTTTCTAAGGACTTTAACTTTCTTAGAAAAATCAATAAATCTTGGCTTTTAAGGTTTGGGTCTATTGATTGTATGATATCTTTATATTTGAGATAAACAGTTTTTAGGTCGTCTTTACCAAAAATAGCATCTATTATTTTTTGAAAGAAACCTTTTTGAGTTATTCTTATTTCTACGTTCTCTAATTCTCTGATTAAACTGAAGATTTCTCCTGATTTTACATAACTTAAGCTATTTTTTACAATCTGTTTTCTATCTTCTAAATTAAGCACATTTATCAGTTCTAAAATTTGCTCATCAGAAAGTCCTTTTTGATTTAGGTTATTTTTAATATTAAGTATTTCATTTTCAATATTTTCTAATTTTTTACTATGTTCTTCTAATTTTCCGTTTAATCTTTTTATTTCTGCGTTGTTTTTAATTAAGTTGTTGTAAGATTCTAATATATCTATCAACGTCTGTATTTTATTTTTTGCAATTTCATATTCATCTTGAGAGAATTGCATACTCTCTAATTTCTCAAGAAAGTTATTTATTTTTTGTATACTTAAATCTGAGTTGTTTAAATCTAAAAAGAAGTCAGAGTAAAAAAGCCCACTTTTAATAAAAGTTTCTTCAAAGTCTCTTGCAGCATTTTCCACTGCTTTTTTAGCGGTAGAGGTAACAAATATCAAACTGTTAAAATCATTTCCGTTTATTATTCCTAAGGCTCTTTTTACTAAAACCCAAGCTATAACGTTAAGGAGTAGGGTAGTTTTTCCAGTACCCGGTGGACCTTGTACTGCTATTAAGTTTTCTCCTTCTTCAAGTTTTTGTAAAACTAAAGCTTGTCCTTTTGCTAAAGGAAAATTAGTAGCATGACCAAGCCACACTTTGTCTGAAGGTGTGTTGTAATCTTCAAAAGTTTTTTCTTCTTCACCAAATATGTAATTGTATATAGGTGTATGTGTTTTCATTCTCTTTTCGAAAAACGTAGATATGTCGTTTAATCTGTTTTCTATGAATCTTCTTATATGTCTTGTTGTATCTTGCATTATGTTGTAATCAAAAAGTATAAAGCCATCATAATCTGTGTTTAGCTGTATCTTAAGGTTATTTATTCTATCTTCTATGCCTTTAGTATAGTCTGGTTCCACTCCTACAGCTTTCTCTAATATGTAAAGAGGAGGTTCACCTTCTTCAATAAGAGAGTTTATCCACTCTAAAGCTTCATCGTAATTTAAATTTTGTCTTTCTTTAATTAATTTTGCTAAGTTAACGGTTGCAAGTACTATAGGAGAGGACGAAGAAGATATATCTACAGTTAAGCTTTCTATATGCCTTTCAACAAACTCTTTAAT
>JBMFIJ010000044.1:0-3055 GCA_049976365.1 Candidatus Aenigmatarchaeota archaeon
AATAGGTTATACAGATAGTTATCACTATGAAAAAGAGCAAGTTTTGATTGCTTGTAGGGGCTCAAATTGTGGAATTATAAATTGGTCTTTGCCAAAATCTTTCGTAAATAACAATGCTATGGCTTTAATTCCTAAAAATATAAATAAGAAGTTTCTTTATTTTTCTATGGTTCTGAATTATCTAACAGGAAGAATAGATGAAACCATAACAGGAACTGGTCAACCACAAATAACTAAAGAATCACTAGAACCTTTCTTAATCATCTTCCCTCCCCTATCCGAACAATCCCGAATAGCCCAAGTTCTTTCATATTTTGATGATTTAATAGAAAACAAGAAAAAACAAAATGAGATTTTAGAAAAAACTGCAATGGCAATTTTTAAAAATTGGTTTATTGACTTTGAACCATTTAAAGACCAAGAGTTTGTTTATAATGAAGAGTTAGGAAAGGAAATCCCAAAGGGATGGGAAGTTAAAAGATTGGGGGAAGTGGCTACAATAGAAAGTGGAGGAAATGCTCCACAAGATCAAAAGTATTTCATAAATCGAAAATTTCCCTTTGTCAGAGTAAAACACTTAACAAAAGAAACTTGTGTTTATGAAAGTGATTTTATAAACGAGGAAGCAGTTAAAGATTATAAACTTAAAATGTATTCGTTAGGTAGCATAATTTTTCAAAGAAGTGGAGAATCGTTATTTGAAGGAAGAGTTAATTTACTTCCTTTTGAAAGTTATTTGGTTAATCATTTAGCTGTAATAGATAGTAAAGACAATCAAAATATACCCTTTCTCTACGTATATTTGAAAAATAACATATTTGAAATTATTGAGAACAATAAAGCTGGAACATCCTTGCCCTATTTGAAGACATCAGATTTAAACAATTTTCCAATTCCTATTCCTCCCTCCTCTATCCTTCAACACTTCCACTCCCTCGTAGAACCTCTATTTCAAAAAATTATCCTCAATCAAAAGCAAATTATGACCTTAAAGAAAGTTAGAGATACACTTTTACCTTTGCTTGTTTTTGGAAAGTTAAGAATAGAAGAGTTGTAATATGGCACACCTTACAGAAAACCATTTAGTTGAACAACCCGCTATAAATTGGTTTAAAGAAATTGGATATAATTATATTCATGGTTCTGAGCTGACTCCTGATAATAACAAAAGAGAAACATATAGAGATGTTATCTTAAAGAAAAGATTTATCCAAGCCGTAAAAAAATTAAATCCATTTCTTAATGACAATTTGGCAGAAGAAGTTTATAAAAAAGTCAAAAATATAGACCACCCAGATTTTATTATAAAGAGCAAATATTTTTACGAATACTTAACAGAAGGATTAAAACTAACTTACATAGAAGGCAAAGAAGAAAAAACAAGAATTGTAAAGCTTGTGGATTTTGAAAATCCAGAAAACAACGAATTTTTAATAGCAAACCAGTTTAAAGTAGAATGTTATTATGAAAAAAACACCTACAGGATACCAGACCTTGTAGTTTTTATAAACGGCTTACCAATTGCTGTTTTTGAGTTTAAAAGCTTCAATTCCAACCAAACCGCAAAAGATGCTTACCATGACCACAAAGTAAAAATGAAAGATATTCAACAACTTTATTTATACTCGCAAGTTATAGCTGTATCTGATGGATACGAGACAAAATACGGTTCAATTACGAGTGATTGGGAAAGGTTTTTTTATTGGGAAGGGATTTTTAGTGATAATGATGTTAAGAAGGAAGAAATAACGGAAGGTTCTTATAGATATTTTTACAACGGAAAGGAATTAACCTCTCTTGAAATCTTAATAAAAGGTCTTTTTAGAAAAGAACACATAACAGAATTTATAAACGATTTTGTCTTATATGAAAAATCAGGTGAGAACTATATAAAGAAAATAGCCGCTTATCATCAATTCTACGCAGTTAAGAAAGCAGTAGAAAGGACTAAAGAGTGTGTTTCAGAAGGAAAAACTCCAGAAGATAGGAGAATAGGTGTTATATGGCATACACAAGGTTCCGGAAAATCATTAACTATGCTATTTTACGCAAGAAAGATTTTAAAAAAACTTAAGAACCCCCTTTTAATTTTTATTACCGACAGAAAGGAACTTGACGAACAACTTTACAGTTTATTTTCTCAAATGCCCATTTCAGAACAAGCAGAAAGTATAAAGGATTTACAAGAAAAAATCAAAAAAGGTGGAATAATATTTTCAACCATACAAAAGTTTAGCGAAAAAAACGAAGAATACCCAGTCCTAACAGAAAGAAAAGACATCATCGTTATAGCAGACGAAGCACACAGAAGCCAATACAGAGAACTTGCAAGAAATTTAAGAAAAGCCTTACCAAACGCATCTTTTTTAGGATTTACAGGAACACCAATTGAACTTGAAGATAGGGACACTTACTTGGTTTTTGGAGAACCTATAAGTATTTACTCAATAGACAAAGCACTAAAAGACGGTGTAGTTGTACCCATTTATTACGAAGCAAGGCTTGTTGAACTTCATTTAACAAACGAATTTATAGATAAAGAATTTGAAGAAATTTCTGAAAAATTAGAACCTGAAACAAAAGAATACCTAAAAATAAAATACGCAAGACTTGAGCAATTAATTTTAAATCCACAAAGAATAAAAAAAATAGCAAAGGACATTGTAGAACATTTTAACAATAGAGAAAAAGAATTTAAAGGAAAAGCAATGGTAGTTGTTATATCAAGAAAAGTAGCAGTAGAACTATACAATGCTATTAGAGAAATACCAAACGCTCCATCAGTAGAGATTGTAATATCAGGAAATAAACAAAAAGACCCAGAGGAATTCCATCCACATATAAGAAACAAACATCAAATGGAAGAACTCTTAAACAATTTCAAAGATCCGAATAAAGACCCTAAAATGGTAATTGTAGTTGATATGTTATTGACAGGTTTTGATGTGCCGTGTCTTCACACGATGTATATAGACAAACCTATGAAAAACCATAACCTACTGCAAGCAATAGCAAGAGTTAATAGAGTTTATAAAGACAAACCCGGTGGTCTTAT
>JBMFIJ010000045.1:0-2884 GCA_049976365.1 Candidatus Aenigmatarchaeota archaeon
TTCTTTTTATCATTCCAAACTTTTTTATCTTCTTCTTTTTCGGCTTCTATTAGCAAAAATCTCTTCTCTTTTAAAGGAATAATGAAATAGCTTTTAACATTTCCTTCCTCATCTTTCAAAAAAATTCTACTTTTATTATTTTCAGCATTTTCAAAAGTTTTTGGGTCTCTATAATCATACCAAACAAACTTTCCTCTTGCTATTAAGTTTCTAACTTCAATTTTTCCTTTTTTTGTTTTTGTTAAAACTTCCTCAGGAAACATATTTTAATTTAAACGTTGACTTTAAACTTTTAACAAATATATTTCCCAACGCTTTTTGCTAACGTTTCATTAATGTAAATTGGTGCATTGGCTCTCAAAGCAATTGCTGTTGCATCGCTTGGCCTTATATCCAAAGCTAAAACTTTATCCTTTTGTTGAATTATAAGCTGTCCTATAAAAGTATTTTCCCTCATCTCAACAATTTTTACAGCTAAAACTTTTATTCCAAGATTTTTAAAAATATCAAAAATTACATCATAAACTGTTGGCCTAAAATCAACTTTCTTTTCTATTCCTTTTTGAATTGCTTGTGCGACGCAAGCATCTGTAGTTGCCTCTATCAAATAACAACCAGCCTTTAAACTTACTTGAGCCCTATCTACCAAAATTAAATCAACAGAAATGTTAGCAGGAATAAAACCTTGTAAAGGAATTTTTACTTCAGGAAATTCAGAACTTTCATTAACAATTAAAATTTTTGGTTTTTCTTCAAAAAAAGAAACATTCTTAAAAATGAAAATTGCTGCTGCTAGTAAAAAAATTAAAACTGTAACTTTTTTCATCATTAAAACTAGTTAGAAATTTAATTAATAAGTTTTTCTGTTAAAATGAGCCTTTAAATTAATGTTTAACATTAAATATTAGCAAGACTTGTTTATTACAATGTATATTTTTCATCACCAAAAACTTTTTATTGTGAAGCATGAACAATTAGTAGTTATTGGGTCGAAGAAGTTGGGTCTTCGTTTGGGTCTTCTTGGGTCGAAGCGAAAATATTTAGTTATCATCAGCTCTAATTAGGTATCGAAAACCTAATTTAAAAGGTTTTCGATTCCGAAAAATATATGATGGAGGAAATAGGTTGATAAATATGCCGATGGATTCAATCGTTAGTAGTGCTCTAAAAAGAACTATGGGAAGTGCTGAAGAAAAGTTGGGGAGATTTAGAATCGAATCTACAAGCGGAGCAACTTTTAGCAATGTAGATTACTTTAAATTGGCTGAACAAGAATTTGGATTGCAAGTTAAAAAGGCAAAAATAGTAGTTGTTGGTTGTGGTGGTGCTGGTTCTAATAGTGTTACAAGATTGACTGAAATGGGGATTGAAGGAGCTTATACTGTTGCATTAAATACTGATGCAAAAGCTTTGGCTATTACTAAAGCCGATAAGAAAATTTTGATTGGTAAAGAATTAACAAGAGGATTGGGTTGCGGTGGTTATCCAGAGGTTGGTAAAAAAGCTGCAGAAGAATCAAGAAATGAAATAAAAGAAGCTATTGAAGGCGCAGATTTAGTTTTTGCTATAGCAGGTTTGGGAAAAGGAACAGGTACTGGTAGCATTCCTGTTGTAGCAGAAATAGCAAAGTCAATGGGAGCTTTGGTAATTGCCGTAGTAACAATGCCATTTAAAATAGAAGGAGCAAGAATTTCAAAAGCTGAAGATGGATTGGCGGTATTAAGACAGTATGCAGATACAGTTATAGTAATTGAAAACGATAAGCTTTTGAAGTATGCTGGCAATTTAACTATTCAGCAAGCTTTTGCAGTAGCAGATGAACTAATTGCAAGCATGGTAAAAGGAATAACAGAAACAATAACATTACCAAGTTTAGTTAACTTAGATTATGCAGATGTAAGAGCTGTAATGTCTACAGGAGGAGGAGTAGCAGCTATAGGAGTGGGAGAAAGCAATTCTTCAGATAGAGCAAAAGATGCAGTTATGAAAGCTTTACAAAATCCTTTGCTAGAAGTAGACTATGCAGGAGCATCTGGTGCATTAGTACATATAACAGGAGGACCAGATTTGAAATTGGAAGAAGTTAACTTAATAGGAGAAACTGTAGCTCAATCATTAGATCCAAGCGCTCAAGTTTACTGGGGAGCTAGAATATTGCCAGAATTTGAAGGGAAGATTCAAGTAATAACAATAATAACTGGAGTCAAATCTCCATACATTCTAGGAAGAGTAGAAAGAGAACAACCAATAATAAGGGAAGTTAATCCATTGCTAGGAATTGACATCATAAAGTAGCTTTCCCCCTCCCTTTCTTTTTCCCTTTCAATTAAAAGGTGAGTTAGAATGAAAGAAAGAGAGGAAACAGATCATATTTGGGATCCGCTGGAAGACGAGGAATACTTTGATGACATCTTTTAATTTTTTGTTTTTCATTTTTTTGTTGATTTTTCCTAAGCCATTAAAATATTTTTTTAAACGGTTTTTCCCTGTTTTACCTATCTAGTAGGTACAAATTTTGAAAGATGGAAAGCTTTAAATACAAGCAAACAATGAGTAAAATATCGGGGGTGAAAATTATGGCAAAGAAGAAGAAAGAGGAAAAGAAAGAGGAAGCCCAAGCTTCAGCCTAAATAGATAAAACAATTTTCTTTTTTTCTTTTTATTTCTTTTTATCTCTAAAGTCAATCCTTTAAATACAAGATTTAATTAATTAATAGGTGTCTTTAATGGATATAATGGGATTCCTTAAATCTAAAAAGGGATTAACAGTAATAGCAACAATAGTGATACTCCTAATAGTTGTAGCATTGGTAGCTACCTTACACTAAACCTTTTGCTTTCTTTTCTCTTTCTTTTTTTTTAGAAAAAATAAGGCAGATGTAAG
>JBMFIJ010000046.1:0-2753 GCA_049976365.1 Candidatus Aenigmatarchaeota archaeon
GAGAACGAAAAAATTTTTAGAGAAAATAATTTGCAAGAGATAAAAGGTAGCTTCAAAAAATTTATAGAAAAGGTGCCTATATTTATTAAGGAAAACGAAAAAGAAGGTTATTTTATAGAAATAATTTTAAGGCATAAGCAACGTGCGGTAGGATTGCAAGCTATGGTTTATCTTTGCATCTATGTAGAGAAATTAAAAGATAAAAATGGAAATTCTTTGATAGGTAGACAAGCCAATATTGGGGAGTTTGGTCAATTAGAAATTACACCAGATAATAGAACAATCATCTTAGATACTATTAAAGCCTTTACTATTGCATCTTTGCAACATAAAAATGATATTTCAAATATCTTGGAGCAGATAAAAAGAAAATGGAAACTGTAAATACTTATAAATCAAACCAAGCAAAAAGGCATTTTAACATAAAAGAAAAGATATTAGGGCAGTTTTTTACTCCCTCCGAAGTATCAGAGTTTATAGTTTCTTTTGCTTCAAATTATATCACTGAGAAAAAATTCGCTTGCGATCCTGCTTGTGGCGATGGAGTATTTCTATCAAGCCTTATCAATTATGGATTTGAACCATTGGGGATTGATATTGATAAAGATATTGTTCGTTTTTTACCGGAAGATATCAAAAAATATGTTCGAATAGAAGATGGACTTACTATAAAAGAAGATAAAAAATTTGATTTAGTAGTAGGTAATCCACCGTTTTCTTCAAAGTATGGACGAGTTGTTCAAACAGATATTCTAAAAAATTTTGAATTAGGAAAGAATGTTTCTTCACAAGCAATAGAAATTCTTTTTTTGGAGAAATTTATAAAACTGTGTAAAGATGGTGGAGTAATAGGAATCATCCTTCCACATGGTATTTTTTCAGACCTGCGGTTAAGTTATGTTAGAGAATACATAAAAAGGAATCTCTCTATAATTGCAATTATTTCACTTCCAAGAAATATATTTAGAAGCAGCAGAAGCAAAACATCATCAAAAACTTGTATACTGATTGGCAAAAAAGAAGGTGAAACCAAGCAAAAGATTTTGTTTGCCTCGGTAAATTCTATTAACGAATTGATATCGGGTGAAATAAAAAGGCAAACGTTTGCAGAACCTGATGAATTTCTATATCCTGAATTTTATCTTGAAAGAAATCCGCTATTAGATCAATTGCCAAAATTGAAAGAGTTTGATGTTGAGATTATTCAAGGAAGCACAAAATACGGCAGTAAGCGCCAATTTTCTTCTACAGGTATTCGTTTTATCTCTGCTAAAAATGTTACTTTGTTGGGGATAGATTTTTCAAAGGAAGAAAAGTTTATAGAGCCCGGAGGCATTATGGATAATAGGAAAGCACACGTTAAAACAGGAGATGTTGTTTTCGTTCGAGTCGGAGTTGGTTGTATCGGAAGATGCGCAGTGGTAACCAAAGAATTCGAGGAAGGAATTGCCGATGACTGGATTTATATAATTAGGATTAGGGATAAAAGACTCTCTCCTTTTTATTTGGCGTTTTGGTTGCAGACTGCTACTATGCAGAGGGAAATAAGAAGACTTGCAAGAGGTGTGGGAACTATAACTATTCCAATTGCATTATTTAAGGAAATACCTGTTCCAATTCCAGATAGCGCTATTTTGGAGAGATGTGAGAAAAATTATAAGGAAATGATTTATGAGAGAGAAAACAACAACTACAAGAAGGCTCAAAGGATTGTAGAGGAAACTTGTTCAAATTTAGAATTTTTGTTATTAAAAAAAAGAGAATTATGATTCCGCAACAACGGCAGATAACACAGGGTATGTGGTTCGCTTTGCTTACTCAAATGTTTGTCTTCATCTTGCATTGCAAAAAGACAATATATTCAAAGGGGAAATTATGACTAAAGAACAAAAATTCTACAATGCATTAAAAGACATCTTTGTAGGAGCAAAGGTAGAAGGAGAATCTGGTTACATCAATTTAATGAGAATTAAATCAAGGTACTATGAAAAGGGTGTTTTCCCCAAACTTCAAAAAGATACTGTGGAAGCATTAAAGAATTTTCCAGAGTTTAGAGAAGAACTTTTTGATAAACTCTACACATTCTTTAATCGCTACTTTTCTGAAAGTGGGTCTATTTATTTTAGATATACCCCAATTCATCAGAATGTTTACGAGAATGTATATACAGATGACAAGGATGTGATGCTATTCTGGAAGACGCACATGCTTTATTATGTCAAAACTGACAGGTTGTTTAAAAATATGGAAGTAGAAGTAGATGGTTTTAAATTCTTCTTTGATGTTTCTAAATTAGAGCATAAGAAGGCATATGAGAAAAGAGAGATAATTTATGAGTTTAAGGAGCGAAGAGAAAATGGAACAATTGTTTTTAATGTTTTTTATTCTAAGAATGGTAGTAAAACAAAGATTGATGATATTTTGAGAGAATTGAGGAAAAAAGGTATTAAGATAAACGAAGATATATTAGAGAGAGCATTTAAAGTTTTTGAAAAGCAAAACGAGGTGGATTATTTCATAAACAAAAATGCAAAGGAATTTTTGAAGGAGCAGTTCAAAGTCTGGCTTTATCAGTATGTCTTTTCAGGTGAAAGTGAATGGACACAAGAAAGAATAAAGCAGTTACAAGTTCTCAAGGATATTGCCTTTAAAATCATCGACTTTATATCACAATTTGAAGATGAGCTGGTAAAAATCTGGAATTAACCAAAGTTTGTTTTAAATTCTAACTATGTGATAACTTTAGACAGAAT
>JBMFIJ010000047.1:0-2712 GCA_049976365.1 Candidatus Aenigmatarchaeota archaeon
AGAGGAATTGAAAGTTCTCTAATTGGAACTGTAGCTAGCTGTAAGTTATGCAAGCCTTCTGCTAACTGGTTGGGAAAGTATTCTCCAAAAAGAGAGATTAGAGAAAGTGGCTTATGGCTAGTACAACATCTAAAGCTAACCCAATAAATGAAAATGATAAGAAAATAATCCTGAATGGTATTAGAAAAACGAGAGAGTGGCTAAAATCATTTAATTTTGGTTAAAAAGAGTTTTATTCAAAAATCAGAATAAAGATGTTTTCAGTCCTTCGCTTTTGAAGTTTCATAAGGAGTATTAAAATTCATTTCATACTAAAGCAATGTTGCGTATCTTTTGATTTGTAATGAGATAAGTTTTTTCGTAAAAACATAAAGATTAAATATCTTTTTAATAAGAGAATAAGAGCTATAGTATTTTTAAAGACAACAGGTCTTGAACATTTCTTTTTTAGCCCGGAGAGGGATTCGAACCCCCGTAGACCGGTGTTTGCCTATCATCAATCAATACACCAGTCTGCAGCCGGTTGCCTAGCCACTCGGCCATCCGGGCTTCAATATAAAATTTAAGCATTGAATTAAAAATTTTCAATATCTCGGAAACTTCTTCTTTATCCTATTTTCAGGTCTTCCAACAAGAAGTTTCCCATCAACTTCTACTCTTTTACCGCTAGGCAGCTTAAATATGAAAATACAACTTTTCTTCTCAATCTTTTTTTCTCCTTTAGGAGTTTCTATAACAAGCATATTGTAAGTTTCATCTACAACTCTTCCTTTTATCCCCTCTTGATATTTATTAGTACTTTTCTTAACTTCAACTTCTAAACCAATCAACTCATGTCTAACCAAATTTTTCTCTGTTATCATTTCTTTATTTGTTTTTCTATAAAATCTCTATTTGCTCTTCCTTAAAACCTAGAGAAATAAGAATTTCCTTTATTCTTTTTCTGTGATCTCCTTGCAACTCAATATGATTATCTTTGTATGTTCCTCCGCAAGCCAATTTTTTTCTTAATTCCTTAAGAATTTCTTTGACATTCTGCTTTATTCCTTCAACTATTGTTGTTGGCTTTCCGAACCTTCTAGTCTCAACATAAACTCTTATTTTTACTTCTTCCTTTTCTAAGGCTTCTTCAATTCCCAATTCTTCAGGCAAACCAGTAAGCCTTTTCATTTTTTGGCTCTCTCCCTAATAATAGTTTGAATTCTAGCTATATTTCTTTTTAAATTTCTAATTTTAGAAGTATCTTTTATAGGCCTACCACTAGCTAAAAATCCTCTCTCTTTCATCAATTCAAGCTTCAGATCATGAAGCCTTTTTTTCAATTGTTCCAACGTCTCCTCCCTTATTTTCTTCAGAAACTCCTTTCTCTTCATGCTTAACACTCTCAATTTTCTTTTCAAATATAAACTCTTTTGGCATTTCCTTCATAATTCTAACTTCAACTCCAACAATTCCAAATTTTATCAAAGCTTGTGCTTGAGCTCTATCAACAAGTCTTTTAGCATATTCTCCGCTTGTAGCTATAAAACCATCTTTAAACTTAACTCTTCTTGACCTTTCTTTACCCATAATTTTACCAGAAATAACTATCAAAGCTCCAATAGCTCCATTTTTCATAATTTGATCTAAATAATAAGTTGCAACTTTTTTATAATTTATTCCTCTTTCAATAGCTCTTGCAATTCTTTTAGCAACAATATTTGCATCTAAAAATGGATTATCAACTTCTCTAACATCAATCATTGGGTTTTCAATCTTAAACTTTTCTTTAATTTCCTTAGCAAGTTCTTCAACTTTTCTTCCAGATCTTCCAATCACCAAGCCTGGCTTATAAGCATAAATTATAATTCTTGTTCCAATGGGAGTTCTTTCAATTACAGCTCTGCTATAACCAGCTCTCTCAAATTTTTTCTTTAGATATTCTTGCAAATCAGCTTCTTTTATTCCCTCTCTAACAAAAATTCTTTCTACTGCCATTCTATCTTTCCTCCAGAATTACTGTTAAATGAGTTGTTTTTGCTCTTCTAGGAACAAATTTTGCCCTTTTTGGCAAATACATAGTTTCTCCTTTATCAGCTTTTATAACCTTAATAAAAAGTTTTTCAAGATTTAAACCTTTTTTCTTTGCATTGGCTTCAGCTGCTTTCAAAAGAGAAATAAATTCTTTCGTAGCGTTTGTATAATATTTTCCATCATAACTTTCTTTTTGCATTAGAACATTTTCCAAAAATTTCTTAGCTCTTTCAAGTTTTTTACCTTTCAAAAATTTAGAAATTGTTATTGCATGCTTTAAAGAAATTCTAGAATTCCTAGTTCTAGCTATCGCTATCTTCATAGTTAATTTCCTCTTTTACTTGTTTTGCTAGCATACTATCACGATTTTCAAAATTTATTGTCTAGATTTAAAAAGTTAATCTTAAACTATAAAAATTATTTATTTCAACCTCTTAAAAATTCTTTAAGGTCTTTCTGATGGTAAAAATCTTTAAGAATTTTTGAGTTTTCAATCCAAATTTTTAAAGGAATCTCAAGCTTTGAAGAAATGTAAGACAAGCTTTTCTCCAAACTATCAAAAACTTCTGGTTTTTCTTTAAGCATATTCCTCACAGTTTCTCTAACATTCCAAACTCCAACTGGAATATAGTTTGAATGAATTTCCCTCAGAATTAAAACCCCAGCTTGTCTTCTTTCTTCAAAAAGTTTTTCTGAAAC
>JBMFIJ010000048.1:0-2528 GCA_049976365.1 Candidatus Aenigmatarchaeota archaeon
TATTCGAAGAGCTTAGCCAAAAAGGAATAGAAGTAAGAGTTTTATCAAAGGGGCTTATAAGTGAAGAAGCACCACAAGCATATAAGAATGTCGATGAAGTTGTTGAAAGTGTTGAAAAAGCTGGAATCTCAAAGATTGTTTGCAGGAATGTTCCTTTAGCTGTTGCAAAAGGTTAGAAATATTTACTACTTTTCTTAGAAAGTATATTCCGGTGAACGAATATTTAACTTTTTCGTTCCCTATAGGAAACGAATGTTATTCAAAGAAGGAGCAGGCTCAAATTTCAATCCTACATTAGTCTGATTTTAACCATCTATATAACTTAAAAAATAATAGTTTGGGTCATGATTTCAATCCTACATTAGTCTGATTTTAACTTAACTCCAAAGCAAAAGTTAGATTTTTGTTTAATTTTATTTCAATCCTACATTAGTCTGATTTTAACAAGAGGTGATGAAAAATGGATAACTCTATGTATAATTATTTCAATCCTACATTAGTCTGATTTTAACTGAAATAAAGAAGGATGAGTTATGGGAGGAATATCAGATTTCAATCCTACATTAGTCTGATTTTAACCCGCCCCATTTTTTAATAACAATTAAAATATATATAATTTTTTGGATTTTGTTTCGTCGGATTTTGGTTATATTCTAATTGCATTATTTTCTATTTTTTGATTTCTATGGCAATTCCATTCCGTGAAGTTATAAAAAGTTTAGGTATTTATAAAGCTTCACGGATTTTACAAAATAAAGTTTGGCTCGGCTTTTTTAATTCCGATAAACTTTCTTTCTATAACTTTCATATTTGGAAAAGTATAGATTACTATGGAATCTTCATTTTCGTTAATTATTTCTTTTAAGCCGATTTCTACCCTCATTAACTCACTCTCAGTTAATTCTCCTTCAAAAACAGAATTTTGAATCCAATTTAAATATGTCCTAAGGAATTGGCATACCTTGCTTACTCTATTAACATTAACATCATAAACGACAATCACATACATTCTACCATCTACCACCAAATAACAAAAGGTTTATATTTTTTAATTCCAAGCAAGTGCTTTATTAATTTATAACACTCTAACCTAATTAGCCTTTGATAACTAACATTTCTTCTTAAGGTTTTATGTTTAATAGTTGTTTTTAATTTTTCATCATAAGATTGTAAAAACATTCTTTTTCCTTTATCATTTAAAATACAATAATTTAATTCTTTATCGAAGTAGGTTTCGTCGATTTTATCTTGTTTTATTAATTTAAAAATTGTTCTATCAGCTAACAAAGGTTTAAAAATTTCAGCTAAGTCTAGAGCTAAAGAAAATCTTCTCTCGCTAGGTTCGTGTAAATAACTTACTGTTGGATTTAGTTGGGTATTATAAATTTCTGTTAAACAAGTGGAGTAAACCAAGGAATTCCCAAAGGATATCAAAGCATTTATCATATTTTCTGGTGGTTGTCTACTTCTTTTTTCAAATTTAAACTTCTCTGGCAAAAACTTGTTCCAGGATTGATAATAAATTTCTCTGCAATTTCCTTCGATCGCCATTAACTCTTGAATAGAGTTTACAGATTCTAATTCTTGTAAAAATTCAGAAATTTTTTTAATATCTTCCTCTAAGTTTTCATTTTCTTTTCTATAATACTTTAAATTCATTAAAATGTTTTGGATGGATCCTTTAACAAACTCTTTGGCTAACTCTATTCTTTTTGAAAAATCTAAATAATGCTGAACTTGCTTAACTAACACTTCCCCAGAAACCAAAGTTTCTCTTGGGTAAAAACTCCCTTCATAAAAACCAAACTTATTGAAAAAATGAATAGGAATGCCATGTTGCATTATATATGCCAAAGCTCCAGAACGAACTGTTATTCTTCCATGAGAATAGATCGAGTAAATTTTTTCTATCGGTAAAGGTTTTTTAATTATTTCCTTTTCCCCATTTTTATAAACAAAGTAAATTGTATTTTGTTTTCTTTGGATTATTCCATTTTTTGTTATAAAGAGGTTTACTTTTACCATAAAATAAATTTAGTTTTTGTTTTAAAATTAGTTAATCTAATCCGAAAAACAAAATTCAAAATATGCACATTTTCTACAATATTTTTTGTAAATTGGCGACGGAGGCTTTTCTTGTTTAATTATTTCGTTAATTTTCTTTAGAATTTCCTCGATTTCTTTTTCTTTTTCTGGAGTTAACTCAACTTTTAGAATTTTTCTTTCTTTAGGATAGTTTATTATTCCTTCAACGTTTTCAATTCCTTTAATGTTCTTTAAATACCACAAATAATAAAGCATTTGATAAACATGGGCTTTTTCAAATTTTGAAGATTTTTTAATATCATGTAAAATTAACTTTCCTTCCTTTTTGATGAAATCTATTGAAATTTTCTGATCTACCATAACTTCTTTTGTTTTAATTTCTTTGAACGAAATTTCTCCTAAAATCTTCCCTAGCGTTTCTAGGTATATGTTCAAATTCTTCTATATTAATTGCATTGGGAATAAATGTGATCTTATTTTGG
>JBMFIJ010000049.1:0-2428 GCA_049976365.1 Candidatus Aenigmatarchaeota archaeon
CTTACTGCTTGGAATCTTAAAGCAAAAATTTCTTCTAATCTTTTTCCAAACCAATTTTCAGTATAAAGCAATTCTTCCGAACTTTCTAAGGGAGAAACCATAGGACCAACAAAAACTTTTGGATAGCCAATTCTTCCAACAAAAACTTCTGGAGGAGAACTTCCAGAAATTTCTTTCGATTTTATTTTTGGCAAAAAATCTTTCAATTTCTTAAGTAAAAAAGAGTTAATTTCAACTCTAGTAATTTTTTTAACTTCATAGTTTTTTGATAAAAACAAAAGCTTTTTCATAAGTTAATTTAGAAATGAATTTAAAGTTTTGTACCTAAATAAAAATGAGCTGCTATCATCCTTTAAACATTTTAAGAATGTATGTGGGAAATAGCGTTATCGAGAGACTTGAAGAAAGAAAGATTGAAACTGACGAGAATGTTTATAAAATTGTTGAAAATATCTTAGGGAATTATCACAGCAAGCTTATAAATGCAAAAAACAATTTTGAAATTAGAGACATCATCGAAGAAATTTACAGAAATGCTTATAAGCAAATCAAAAAATGTAAAAAATAAAGAAATCTATGGAAATTTCTTTTTTTGATGAGAAGACTAAAAAGTTTTACAAATTGGTTAAAACTGAAACTTGGCCAACTCTAGAAATTTCTGGAATTCACATGCACAGAATTAAAGATGTTGACCCAAAAACTGATACTGAATTAAAAATAAAGTCTCTTGGTAAAATTTATGGAAAAATTTTAGACATTTGCACAGGCTTAGGATACACAGCAATTTTGGTAGCTAGAAACAAGAAAGTAGAAAAAGTTATAACAATAGAAAAAGATAAAAATGTGATAAAAATTGCTAAACAGAATGAATTTTCTAAAGAACTTTTTGAAAATCCAAAAATTGAGATTATAATAGGAGACGCTTTTGAAGAAGTTAAAAAGTTTGAAAACGAAAGCTTCAATTTCATTATTCATGATCCACCAAGATTTTCTTTAGCTCCAGAATTGTATTCACAAGAATTTTACAATCAGCTTTTTAGAGTTTTAAAGAAAGGTGGAAAAATGTTTCATTATACAGGCGAACCAGGAAAACTTTCTGGAAAAAATTATTTGAAAGGAATTGTTAAAAGGTTGCTATTAGCTGGATTTAAAAAAGTTATAAGAATCGAAAAGGCAAAAGGATTTTTAGTTTTAAAATAAAAAAATTAATGAGAATTTCTGAACAAATATTTCCTAGAGTTGTTGCATTAATAGTTTCTTGTAGCAAAGAAGGGAAGCAAAATGTAATGACTGCAAGCTTTCTAATGCCAATTAGCTTCGAACCAAAATATTTAGCGGTCGCGATTGCTGAAGAAAGACTAACTTTCAAAAACATTGAAGAAACAAAAGAGTTTACTTTGAATGTTTGTAGCAAAGAAATGAAAGAAAAGGCAATAATTTGTGGTACTCATTCTGGAAGAAACGCTGATAAGTTTAAAATTGCTAATTTAGAAACTGAAAATTCAGAAATTGTGAAACCGATTTTAATAAAAGAGAGTCCTATAAGTTTTGAATGTAAAGTTGAATTTATGAAAAAATTTGGAGACCATTGGCTAATAGTTGGAAAAGTTTTGAAAGAACATGTTAGGAAAAAGGATTTTTCTCCTTTGCTACATAAGTCAAAAGGAGAATATCTAGAATTGAAATAGAGTTTTTGAGAAAAACAACTTCTATTTCTAAAACTGATCTAAAGTAAAATATGAGTGGTCCTGGAGAAGGGAAGCTTTTGCTAGAAAATGCAAAAGTTTTTATTGATAATAAAGAGATTAAAGCTGATGTTTACATTCATGTAAAAGGTTTTTCTTTAGCAAGGGTTACTCATTTGGATATAGAAAGCGAAGAACTGAATAAAATTCTTAGGCCAAAAGAAGGAGGATTTTTTAGCATTCATGGAATTGAAGATGGAATTGAAATAAAATTTGAGAAGCATAAAGTTAAGGTTATTCACGAATATTTGAAAGAGGTTTTAAGTAAAAATGAAAAAACTAGAACTTGGGTTGGAGGAAAAGAAGGCGGAATTTACATTGGTTTTAAAAAAGAGCAAATTGTTAAATTAGAAAAAATTGCTAGAGAAAAATTCGGATTTAATTTTTAAGACGCCCGGGACGGGATTCGAACCCGCACGGCCTTTCGGCCACAGCCTCTCCAGGGCTGCGCCATACCAATTAGGCGACCCGGGCATATTAATAATTTGTAATTTAAAATTTGAATATGGATGATAGGAAAATTCCCTCTAAAGAATTAGTTAAAGAAACTATTAAAAAAGTTTTAGAAGCAAGAAAAATTGTTGAAAGTCAAGAAGAACTATCTTCTTTAGTTGAAAAAGAGCTTAAGAAAATTGATAAAAATTATGCTGTTGGAAGCACAAGAGCAAAAAGAATTGCATTGG
>JBMFIJ010000050.1:0-2426 GCA_049976365.1 Candidatus Aenigmatarchaeota archaeon
GAGGCATTAATTTTTGAAACATCGAAACCTTTTAAATAAAGAGAGTAAATTCTTGATCTAGCTTCACTTAACAATAATTTTAAGCTCAAAATTTTTTCTTGTATGTCTTTAGTTAAATCAATTGTTTTTTCCGAGACATTCAAGAAAAACGATTTTGATGCTTTTGTTTCATTCGAGGAAATTTCAAAAGTTAATTGGTATAAGCCTGGTAGAAAATCCTTAGGTATTTTTATGCTTAAAAGAAAGCTTACTGTTTCATTAACTGAAAGTTTTTCTACGAATAAAGGAGAAACTCTTATTTCTAAAGAAGAAGGATAAGATATATATGGTTTCAATTCAAAAGCATCTCTCTCTCCTAAATTTTTTACCTTAGCGACTATTATTGCTTCAGAATCTTGAAGAGCATCTGTTAGATTTTTTATTTCAATTTGTAGCTTTGGAGGGGAGAGATAAACAATAGTTGGAATATATTGAGGAGTTATTTCTGGCGGTTGATAAACTGGTTTTACAATTGGAGTGATTACTCTACTTATATTTACAATAACATCAAATCTGGCCCAAGTCTCAACGGCTTTACCATCGTATTTTACTCTTGCTTGGATATAGTAAGTTCCTGTAAAAGGTGGATAGTAAATAACTGAATAGGAATGTCTTTCTCCAGGATACAAATTTACAGAATTCAATTCTTGATATTCTTTCATTGGAAACAAGCTACCATTGAAAAAGTATATTCTTATAGTTGTAGTTTTTTCTATTGGAACAGAGCCAGTATTAACAGTTTCCACTCTTATTCTTTCCTCTTGGCTAATATCTATAACTGGCTGCCAATCTAACAAAATTTTAGCTTCTTTTTTCTCAGCTATAGAAATGTTTATTGTTGGCGTAACAAAATAACCTGTTAACTTTGAGAAGTATAGAAAGAAAGCTAAAATTAAAATAATTGTAAGCAGAATTGAGTTTTTCTTCATAAGCTTTTTTAGCAGAAATCTATAAATGAGTTTCACATTTTATAAATGAGGTAAGAAATTAGTAAAATTAAAAAAATCAGTATTAAGGTAACAAAATAATTATTCTTTTCAACTTCTTTAACCTCTTCGCCTTTTTCTTCTTTGGGAATGTATAATTCTTCCTTTTTTGCATTTTCTGTTCCTAAAACTTCTAATTTAAAGACGTGCAAATTTTCTTGCACAAATTTTATATCTTCTCCTTTTTGTTGTCCAACTGCTTTAATTTTTACAGTGAAATTTCCGCTTTTAAAGGGAGTAATAAAAACCTTAACGATTGATACGTTGAATATTTTGTTGTTAATAGAAAATTTTCCTTCAGTTTTTAGAGGATCATAAATTAGCGGGTTTGGCTGTATTAAAACAAAAATGCTATCATCTTTTTCCACAAAAAAATTGATTTTTTCTCTATTCTCAGAGTAAAAAATTATTTTAAATTGAACAGTTTCATTAACATTTGTTTTTGCATAAAAACTTTCTTGAACACTACCAAATGCTAAAGAAGCTCTTGCAATATAAATTAGAAAAATTAAAATTGATAAAATTTTATGGTAATTCGCCACTTAAAACACCTGCTATGTATATTGTTGCTGTATAAGTTCCAGCATATGTTGGAGGAACATCTAGCCAGTAAAAAGTTGTATAATTACCATTTGTGATATTAAAGAAAAGAAGCTGGTAAGAGTTCAAAATTCTAAAAGAAGAAAAATAAGAATTTGTAGAATTGCTAACGGTCATATTGCTTATTTTTATATAAGATTTTGTTTGAGAATTGTACAAATCATCTCCTCTAATGTAAAAATCTAAATTGCAGCTTTTAGGGGATATTGAGATGTTGTAAGAGTAATTGTTATTTCCTGGAGCAGGGTTTGCTTTAGTTGAAGGATTAAGAATTCCAAAGTCTATTGAATTCCAAGTTAAGGAATAATCTATTGTGCATGGTAAAATTTTTATTGTTGCATTATCTGTAGAGTTACTTTTGCTTCCATAAATGCTAGAATTGAAAACAACTCCAACTTTCCAAACAGTGTAAATATTTCCAGTTGCATTAATTAGCCAGCTAACATTACAGCTTTGGTCTTTTAGCAAATTGTTCGAGCAAATTTTTGTTGAATATGCAGGAGTTTCATTTATGAAGAAAGGTTTATCTCCATAAGTTTCATTTACTGGAGTATCTGGATAGAGAGAAGTTAAATTGTATAAAACAGTTGCATTAACTTGATTACAGTCAGCATTTCTACAAATAACGCTTGCGTTTACCCAAAATGTTGAGTTTTGTGTTATGTAAAATGTTGTTGATGGGTCTGGAAAGTCTAGGTGCACTTCTAAAATTCCAATTTCATATACAACATAAAATTGAACATATTCTTCTTTTAATGTTGCTTGGTCATTATCTATTGTAGAATTTAATCTTACTCTTAC
>JBMFIJ010000051.1:0-2382 GCA_049976365.1 Candidatus Aenigmatarchaeota archaeon
GGAGTTAACCTAGAAAAAAGTCTTAATGATATATATGGGTTAACTTTTTTTGGTAAAAGAAAGAATTTATCCATTTAAAAACACTTCACTTGCAACGCTATTTTCCATATCTATTACTTTTTCTATAGGCTTGTCTTTTATAGCATAGTTATTTAATATGCCGCCTAATTCCTTGGAAAATTTTGAGATAATTAATCTTTTTCTGTATTTAGCAGGGATAGTAATCTTATCTTTTTTAATAATCTTGGCAACTTTTGCCTTTCTCATGATAGTTATTATATCACTTAGATATATTCAAACTCTCTTTTTATGTTTTTCCTAAGGAGTTAACCTATAAGAAAGCCTGAATGATGTATTTAGGTTAACTTGTGTGATAAAACAAAAGATTTGTTTATAGAAAAACTGTTTTCTAAAACGTTGTTTTCTATTATAGTAATTTCTATGGCTCTAATTTAGATAGAATTTTTAATACATCTGAAGCATCTCTTTCAGCTCCGATGGACTTAAAAATCTCATATGCCCTGTTTAAGTATTCCTTTGCAGATTTTATATCCCCTTTATCTCTGAAATATAAGCCAAGGTATGCTAATCCCGTTCCTTCCCAGTATTTATTTCCGATCTTTTCAGCTCTTTTAAGACCTTCTGAAAGGTAATAGTAGGCATTTTTAAAATCTTTGATTTCTCTATAGGTATTTCCTAGATTAATCATAGTAATACCACTTTCTTCGTAATCTCCATATTTCTCATCTATTTCAATCGATTTCTTGAAGTATTCAATAGCTCTTTTATAATCACCTTTATTACTGTAGATCAATGCTATGTTATTGTAAATAGGGGATTTATTTTTTCATCTGTTGTTGATCGTAAGGATTCTTTGAAGTATTCTAATGCCTTATCAAGCTCTCCTTTTTCATAGAAAATACCAGCTATATTACCGAGTACTTTTGTCTCACTTTCTATATCTCCCAGTTTTTTTGCTAAACGAAGACTTTTGCTACTATAGGAAAGAGCAGTGTCTAAATCGCCTTTGGTTTCATAAGCAACTCCAAGAAGGTTATAAATACCCATTAATTCATAATCTTTTGTTGCATAAGACTCTGCTTTTTTAAGGATATCAATAGCAAGGTCTATTTGCCCGGTTTCATTGTAAGCTTCTCCCAAGCAGATGTAAGCATCTACATTTTCTGAATCCAGTTTTAATACCTTTTTACCTGTTTCAATAGCTTTCTGATAATCTTTTGTGTCAATGTAGTCAAAGCAGTCGTAAGTCTCATTCTTGAGATAAAATATATAAAATAAACCTACAAAAATAAAAATAAGAATAACAACCAGAAAAATCTTCTTCTTTGTTTTCATTTTATTCCCTCTTTAATGTTATAATCAATTTTAAAACTTTTCATTCTATATTTCACTTTAGAAATAGTTTTTATGTTAAATTACGTTTTTCTGGATTTTTCTTCAAGTGAAAAAAGTAAAATTCTTGAAAAGCTTTGAAAGTAAAGACTTGTTTTGAGAGGTGATAGAGTGTCCCCTTTTTGTCTTTTTACAGGTGATAGAGTTCCCGTCCTTAAAAGTGATTGAGAAATTATCATTATTTGAAAGGGAGCATTAACTAAGTGTTTGATAAATCTGGCTTTTACTGTAATAGTATTTTGCAAAAACCTTTATGTTTTTTGCTATTGATAAATAAACATTTTCCACTTGCATTTTTTTAGCATTTTGCTTAAATTTAAAGCGAATACTTCTGGGGGTTTAAAGAATGAGAAAAGTAGTCTATCTTGAGGATTTATACAAAAAGATGTTAGACTACTCTATAGACTCTGTGATTACCTTTATGAAAGAGTATTTTAAATCTATCCAGAAAAAGAAAGATAAGGATTATGCTTTGACACTGCTTGGAATTGCTACACAACTAAAAGACACAAACATAACTTCCTTTACCAAAACTTACACAATCTTAGCAACTCTTTACAAAGAATTTTTAAATCTTTTACCTAAAGATGATTACGAAAAAGAAAAGGATATTGTTTTAGGATTTGTAAGTAAGTATGGTTTGGACTTAGATTTACTGGAAGCTTTAAAGAAAAAAGATTATGCAATGATACAGAGAATTTTATCGAATATTTAACTTTAACTTCTTATCTTTTTATATTTTTCCTAAAGAGTTAACCTATAAGAAGGCTTGAATAATATATATGGGTTAACTTGTATAGTGAGGTATTCTACTATTAAACAGTATTTTTCCTCAAAAACTGGCTGATATCTTCTATTTCAAGCTGGTATAGTTGTATTGCAAACAACAGGCCTATAAAGTCCTGTATATTGCTTATTTTAAACGTTCCTTTTTCTATTCGTTCTTTTATGTCGCTTGCGTATTCATTG
>JBMFIJ010000052.1:0-2365 GCA_049976365.1 Candidatus Aenigmatarchaeota archaeon
CTACAGAAGAAAGTTTCAGAAACGAATCGGACAACTATAAGCAAAAATTAGTTTTCAATATGCTAGAGGCAATAAAAAATAATGATCAAAACAGATTTTTTAACATTTTACTAAGGGCCATCAACAAACCAAAGGAAAATTTTAAACAGCTTTGGGAAACTCTTGAACGAAACTATGATGTTATGCCAAACGAAGCATTTATAAATTTCGCTTACACAGTAGTTTTAGGAATAATGGCTACGTACGCAGGAGGTGAAGAAAGTGAGTAATAATAGTATGAGTGAGAATAAACCAGAAGCTTCGCAAAAGAGTAATCAGAGAAAGTTTATTGTTCTTGATATAGTCTTCTATGGAAGTTCTTTAAACTACGATCAAGGAACTGCTAATTATCAAGAACTTAAAAAAATAACAAAGTGGGATGGAAAAATCCACACGTTAGTTAGCAGGTATGCGTTAAGGTATAGTATTTTAGAAACTGGCAATAAATTGAAGTTCTGGGATTTAGCGGAGGGTTCTAAATTAAAAAGAGCGGGCAAAGGAGATAAAACTGTTATTCAACCAAGCACAAAAGTGCTACTTTCAGGTGAGATTTTAAAATATCCAGAGTTCGATTTGTTCGGCTATCTTGTGACAGATACGACTCCGCAAAACTGGAGAGAAGCTCCCGTAAAAATAAGTCATGCAATTTCTATGACACCTTATAATTATGATGCTCAATTTGCTGGAAATTTGGGATTAGCTAAGAGAATGATAGAAGCAGGAGTAGCTGAAAAAATGGATCCTAATTTATTTACAGTGGAGGAACATCAAACATATTACATTTACACTATTGTTATCGATGTAGACAGAGTCGGAAAAATGGAAGTTTATTTAGCAAAGGACGGGGAAAATGATCTTGAAGATCTTAAAGTCGAAAAGAAGACTAATAAAACTGAGAAAAAATCTGATCTTGAAGATCTTGAAGACGAAAAGGAGACTAATGAAACTGAGAAAAAATCTGACGATAGAAATAAAGAAAAATCAAAGTGTAAATTAAATGATATTAGTATAAAAGAAAACAAAATAATACTAACACTAAAAGACGGTGGTGCTCCACTGGAAATACAAATTCCTTCGGGCATTACTGCACATTTAGACAAAAAAGATAAAATCTTTGCTGTTAAATTTGAAGAAGATAAAGATAGTTCTCAAAAGAAAATAAAAAACCTAATAAAAACAGTTCTTAAATTAAAACGCAGTATAAAGGGGAGAGAAGAATTTTTAGAACCTAAGCTACTTGTCATCGGTTGTTACAAAGGCTCTTATAGGTCGTTTAAAGATCAAATAATTCTATCCAATGAATACGAGGAAATATATGAAGAGGATGTAAAAGAGGAAGAAAATGGTAGAACGAGAATTGTAAGAAGGATTGCAAAATTAAATAAACCAACTTTTATAATAAAAGGATTATTAGAGCGCGAAATTAACGTAATAGAAGAAAAAGTGATAATAGATGAGTTTGTTGAAAATTTTCTCCAAAATCAAAACCAAGAGAATAAAGTTAAAATCTTCAAATCTCCAGAAATTGAAGTTAAATTTGAGTAAGATTTTGATAAACTATGTCAGAAGATAGCAAAAACACTTTATTTGTTGAAATTTTTCAACCCTTCGCACAGTATAGAAATCCATTCACTTTTTACTATGCGCAAACATATCCTCTTCCTCCAAAGTCAACAATATTAGGAATGTTGCAAAATGCTGTTGAAGACTGGTATGGAATTAATTTAAAGGATGATTGGGATAATCTAAAAGTGAGTATTCATGGTGGGTTTGAAAGTATTTTTTGGAATTTTCAGAATTTAATAAAGGGCGAAATTTCCATTTCTCAAAATCATTTTCTGGTTAATAAGCATGATGACAACGTTTCAACAAAAATTGGTACATGGCTACCTCTTTATGGAGAAGGACTAATTTCTAAGAGGGTTCCTGTTTATCAACAAGAGCTCTTTAACGGTCATCTGTTCTTATTCTTAAAAGGATCAGAATCACTTATCAATAAAATGAAAGAATGTTTAGAAAAGCCAAGAAAAATACTATATCTCGGAAGAAGCGAGGACATTATTTTTATAAAAGTTATCAGAGATATCGGAATATATAAAAAAGAAGAAGTTAGAGGAGATATAAAATTAACTTTTCCAACTTACATAAAAATTGAAAGTCAAAAAGAGGGAAAAAGAGAAGTTTTTCCAATAAAAATGAAGAAATATCCAGTATATTCTATTCCAACTAAAATTATTTTTAAAAATAACGGTACTCCTGTAAAAAATAAATCTGAAATCTCAGAGTCTACTGAGAGAGAAGTTGAATTTGAAACTGTAATTTATAC
>JBMFIJ010000053.1:0-2359 GCA_049976365.1 Candidatus Aenigmatarchaeota archaeon
AGTTTGCTGGTCTTATGCCTTTATAGTTCCAGACGGATTTATCCATCTTCAAAGAAAAATCAAAATCCTCTGGCAATCCTTCTTTATCATCTGTAAATCCTGCCCTATATAAAAGGGCTTTTTCTATAATTTGCCTTTCCTTTAATTTCCTTATACCAGCATAAGGAGTAATGAGTGCAAGTTCTAAAAAATTCACCTTATTACTGGGATATCCAAGGGAGAGCATAATTTCTCTGTAAAGTGCTTCATCTGTCAAGGCAATTTTCAAAAGGTTCTGCATCCTCTGTTTTTTCAGTTCAAGCCAGCGGTTGCCAAGTTGGTTCAGATTTAAATTTTTATTCTTTTCTTGTTGGTGCTTTGTCATATTCTCCTTGTGGTTCATAATGCCAAAAATTTATAGGTTGAGACGGATTAAAGGTTTTAAGGAAATCACAGGTATTTAAGCTGATTTTTATTTTGCATTCTTCACATTCTTTTTTTATAAGTTTAATAAGTTCAAATCTATTTTTAAAAGTTTTTCCGATATCCTCTGTTTCATCTGTTTTATCTAGAATATCAGGAAAAAGTAAATCTTGTGCTTCTCTTTCTTTTTTCTTTTTATAGCTTTTAAAATTATCTGCGTTTTCCCTTGAAAAACAAGCAATTCCAACAAATAAATCAGCTAATTGAATTAAAACCTGTTCTTCTGATTTTTGTTCTTTTACCTTAATGAAGTTAAACTGAAGTCTTTTCTCTCTAAAAAGTTTCAAGATATAAGGTTCATCCCTCGGATATTTTGTTCTATTAAGATAATCAATAATTTTCTTGTAATTGTATTGAGAATGTTCATCTGGGTAGAATCTACAATTAAATCTTTTCCATCTCTCTACAATATTCCTTAACAGATGAAAATACATTCTCTCTAAGTTTTCCTTGTTATCTCTGCCTTGAATTAAATTGCGACTATCATGTAAATCCCAGATAATTATATCTATTCTTATTTTCCGTTCTGATGCCTGTTTGACTGATTTTAAAATAAAGTCTTTAGCACATCTTATTTTGGGAGCATGAGTTTTAACCTCGCTAAATTTCAATTCTGAAACATTATATGATTTCAAAATACTATTCAAATCTTCTTCTAATACTATATTAAGAGCTAATCCACTGACTGCACATAATGATCTAAACCGACGAGACTCACTTGCACTTTCATCTGAATAAATTTCCAGTATATTTTCATCCCCCATCTTTACACACTTCTCGCTTTTTCTAATCTGTTTTTTACCAATTCGGCAACTGACCAGTAGACCTCTTTTCGCTCTTCTTCTGTCAAGCCAAGGGCATCAAAAATGATGTCATCAAGGGCTTTTCTGTCGGACAATGGATTTGGCTCCTGCTCACGAATGGGCTTATTTGGATCAAAACCAAGCTCGGTGAAGATGGAATAGATAGGCCTTTTGAGAAACTGTTTTATATTATGCAACGCATCTTCTTTTATAAAATTAGGATCGATTATAAAAAGCTTA
This sequence comes from Candidatus Aenigmatarchaeota archaeon, assembly GCA_049976365.1. Taxonomy (GTDB): domain Archaea; phylum Aenigmatarchaeota; class Aenigmatarchaeia; order CG10238-14; family SpSt-28; genus SpSt-28. Next base: position 1,506 of record JBMFIJ010000053.1, read on the forward strand.
GATGTTTCATAAACTTTAAAATCTAGAGCGCCCTCTCCTAAATTTATCCTCCCAATTAATTCCTGTTGCATATAAGTGAAAGAAGTATTTAAGCAAAAGCATAATTTATATGAATTTTCTCCAGAAAATATATCATATAATCTAGCATCAGCTAATGAGACATTGTTAATCCAAAATCCATGTCTGTCGTTGTAGCTCATCATACATAATAAATTGCTAAAATTGCTAATCCCCAAATCCCACCATCTTTCTCTACTTCTACAAGTCGGTCTTTTCTGGTATCTTTCTTTTTCTCCCCATTCAATATATTTCAGAGCATTTGTTCCTTTTAATTTATTTTTTGGTTCGTGGCACATAAAGACAAGGTAGTTTAAATCTTCAAGGCGGACAACGATTGTTCTTAATTCCCTTGGACTTTTTATCACTGGCTTTAAAAACCTTGCTTCTATTTCACCTTCCCAGCCAGCACTATTTTTAACAGGTATCAAAGCATCAGGGTTCTTTTCTGATATCTCCACAACTTCTTTAACACTCATTCCAACAGGCTTTAAGTAGAAAAATTCATTTGCTCCTGTTGTAAAACCACGACGCACTTCCGCAATATCTCCCAGCCTTACCAACTTGTCTTTCCCTTTTTCTAAAATCTTAAAATAAATCTCCGGTGCTCTTAGATATTTTCCGCCCCATTTGTTGCCAATGTAGGGAAGGTGTTCTGGCTCAAGTTTTAACAATTCTGATTCTTCTTCCGGAGTTTCAACTCCTTCAAGCAGAAGTTCTTTTTTTGTTTTTGGATATATTCTGAAATCTTCATCGTCAAAAATGGGCTGGCTTGCGTTATAGATTTTCTTTACAAC
>JBMFIJ010000054.1:0-2248 GCA_049976365.1 Candidatus Aenigmatarchaeota archaeon
AATAATAAAGTAATAGAAACTGAAATGAAAAAAATAGAGATGATAGAGATTGATGAGAGAATTAGAAAAGTGAATAGGAGTGATGAGAAGAATATAGGAATAAAAAATATAACTAAAGCTAAAAATGCAATAGAAGTGGTATCAAAAAAAATAACAAAAAGTGAAGATGAAAACATAAAGGAAAAAATAAATGCTCTAAAGAATGACTTAGAAAAACTTAGAGAGGAATATGAAGTTATGCGAGCTAAAGCAATAATAGAAGATGATACAGCATTAAAAAAATCACTAAATGATTTATATGATGATATCCTTAAAAAGCAAAAAAGCCTCGACGAATTGGAAGAAACACTTAAAAAAGAAACAATAAAGAGAGATGTAAAAAGAGTCTTGGAAGCTATCTTGGAAAAAGCTGATTCTCTTTTTAGAGACAAATTACTAACAGAAGAGGTCATGAAGGAAATGATTGAAATAAAAACAAATTTCGAAAAAATTATGTCAGAAATTAGTTCTTGAACATACCCACTTAGATACAAAATAGTCAAACCGACTAACCAAGCTTCTTTACTTTCCTAACCTAAGGAGTGCAAACAGTGGCGCTAACTAATAATTTGTTTAATAAAATATGTTATTTAAATACATTGACTTAAGATAATCTTTTTAAATAATTTTTTATTATTACAAGACTTATAATGAGTTTTACAACTAGAGAGACGAAAAATTATGCATTTTTCTTAGTTTCCTTCTTACTAACGATACTAAGTCTTTTATGTAGTAAAGTATATAGTGATCCCGGAGCTACTTTAACCCATATTTACGTAACGTATGGAAATGGAGTTGTTGACCTAATTAATGGTGGTATTGCAAAAATTTACATCGGACAGACACCAAAAATAAACCTTACGGCTTATAATCCTGATCTTGGAATTTTTGGAGCTAACTTATACACTAAAATAAATGGTGTCAGTAGCCCTGAGCAGTATGTGCTAAAAGGATCCTCGGGTACTTGGTATTGGTCTTGGACATCTCCAGCTTCGCAAGCTGGAACTTATAGTCATACTGTAGAGCTTTGGTGGGACAATAGCGGAACACAAATACTTCAAGACACTAAAACTTTTTCAATACTCGTGGTGGAACTAAAAACTGACTGGAAATACAACCAAATAACAATAGAGCAAGGATCAAATATTCCAACTAGACTCACAATAACACTCACCAATATAGGTAACGATGATATGACAAATGTTTACTTAGAAGTTATAGATACGTCAGGCTTAAGCTTTCAAAATCAAATTAATTACTTGGGCTCAATAAGTGCAAGCGCATCAAAATCAGCAGATTTCTACATTACAGCGCCGCTCTCAAAACCAGTAGGAAGTTACTTAATTCAATTTAGAGTACGATACGATGACTTTAGGGGTATAACTCATGTGGAATATAAGACTGCTACAGTCGTGGTAGTCCCCCCTAAATACGACTATACAATCACAGTGTCGGGTTTAGAAACTTACTCCACCGATGTATACCTAGATGGAGCTTGGAAAACTGCTCTCAAAAATGGAGAAACTTATACCTTTGTAGGATTGTCTGGAATTCACACTATAAGTGTTAGTAATATAATTAGTATTTCAAATTATGAAAGGTTACTTTGTACTTTATCGAGCATAACTGTAAGTTCTTCAGGCTCTTATACTTTTCAGTATAAAAAGCAGTATTATCTTAGCATTTCCGTAAAACCTTCAGATTCAGGGGCCATTTCAAGAAATAGCGGATGGTATGACGCAGGAACTACCCTAACTATAACCGCTACACCTAATTCGGGATATCAATTCAGGGAATGGTTTGGAGATGTCTCAAGTTCAGCAGACACGATTACCATAACTATGGACCGCCCGATGGAAATAACAGCTTGGTTTGGAAAGCAAAACGTAATTTCCTGTAAACTTTCTCAAACCGTAATAACCAGACTAAATACACTAAAAATCTCTGGATCAATTTATCCTTCTCCAGGATATCCTGTTGATGTCAAAGTGAATTTTATCCTTCCAAGTGGTAGTACAAAAGTTATAACGACCTCAACTGATTATAATGGAAATTATGAAGTTTCATTTACTCCCGACGTAAAAGGTACGTGGCAGGTTTATGCATCTTGGGATGGTGATGAGAGCTTTTCTCCATCTAAAAGTGAAACAACACCTTTCACGGTTACTCCAATAATATACAGTTTTTCAATAGATTCCAACTTTAAGTT
>JBMFIJ010000055.1:0-2215 GCA_049976365.1 Candidatus Aenigmatarchaeota archaeon
CCTAGAGAGATTTAAAATACCGATAATTTCATTTGAAGAGCTATGAAAATTTCTAGAATAAAATCACTTTAAGAATTTTAAAATTAATATTGAAGAAATAGAAACAAGTATCAATAAAACCAGAGAAAGGAAAAATATTGAAGATAGTTCAAAAATATTTAAGCTTTCTAAAGCAAAAAATTTTGCCAAAGGCGAATAAAGTAAAAATATCTGTAAAACAATTGTTAACAAAATTGAGATGAGCAAAAACTTATTTTCTCTCCAATATTTTAGTTTATATGTTCCGTCAAAAAATTTAACCGCAAAAATTTTTGTCATTTCAAAAATCACAAAAGAAGTAAACACAATTGCTGTAAGTTTTTCTCTTGTTTCAAACTCAAATAAAAAGTATTCAGAAATTATAATAACTGTTAAAATTATTCCGGCGATTAAAATAAATGCTATTTCTTTTTTATCTAAAATTTCGCTCTTTCTTTTTCCTCTCATTATATTTTCAGATGCAGGATCGTTGCTTAAAGCTATAGCTGGTAAGCCATCAGTAACTAAATTAATCCAAAGCAAATGAATTGGCAATAAAACTAAAAATGGAGAAAATATTGAGAAAAATAATATCGTAAAAACCTCAGCTATGTTGCAAGAAAACAAATACAAAACAAATTTTCTTATGTTATCAAAAACTCTCCTCCCTTCTTTAACAGCATTTTTTATTGTAGCAAAATTATCATCCAGTAAAACAATATCGCTAGCCTCTTTTGCCACTTCGCTACCTTTAATTCCCATTGCTATGCCAACATCAGCCTTTTTAATTGCTAAAGCATCGTTAACACCATCTCCAGTCATCGCAACCTTCAAATTTTTTTCTTTTAATACTTCTAATATTTTTAGTTTATGAAAAGGAGTAGTTCTAGCAAAAATGTTAACATCATTATCTAAAGCTTTTTTCAATTCTTCTTTTGACATTTTATCTAATTCTTCTCCAGTTATTACTCCTTTACTTTTCAAGCCAACCATTTCAGCAACAGCTTTAGCAGTTTTAGGATTATCTCCAGTTATCATTATAACTCTAATTCCCGCTTGATAACATTCTTCTAAAGCCTCTTTGACATCTTTTCTTGGCAAATCCAAAAGTAAAACCAGAGAAAGGAAAATTAAGTCTTCTTCTTTTTTATCTTTCAAATCTTTTACTGGCCTATAGGCTAGAGCTAAAACTCTTATTCCACTTTCAGCAAATTTTGAATTTTGTTCTAAAATCTTTTCTTTTACTCTTTCTTCCAATTTTTCAATCTTTTCTTTAATCAAAATCCTATTGCACTTTTTTAAAACAACTTCTGGAGCACCCTTCGTTAAAAGTAAAGTTTCATTTGAAAATTGATGAATAACAGACATCATCATTCTTTCTGAAGAGAAAGGAATTTCTTCTAACCTTTTACCTTCCTCTTTAATAAAATTCATAGCATATTGCTTTAAAGCAATTTCAGTTTCATCTCCAACCCAAGTTAACTTTCCTTCTTTCAAAATTTCTTTAGCATTGTTACAATAATAGCAAACTTTAAGAGAAATTTCTCTCGCTTTTTCACTTTCTTCTAAAAACCAAAAATCTTTAACTTTCATCTTTCCTTCAGTTAGCGTTCCAGTTTTATCCGTGCAAATTATATCCACAGAACCAATAGATTCAATTATTTTCAATTTTCTAACTAATGCATTCCTTTTAGCCATTTCTCTTGTTCCTAAAGCCAAAGCAATTGTTGTCACTGCTGGCAAACCTTCTGGAACAGCTGCTACAGCTAAAGAAACTGCAAGTAAGCCTGCTTCTAAAATTCCGAACTTTCTAAAAGTTAAAACAAAAGTCAAAACAATTATTCCTATTGTTAAAAAAACAATTTTTTTCGTAAAATTTTCCATTTTTTCCTCAAAAGGAGTTTTTCCCTCTTCCATTTCTTGCAATTTTTCAGCAATTTTTCCAATTTCCGTTTTCATTCCAGTAGCAAAAACTTTTGCTATTGCTTTACCCGAGTAAATACTTGTTCCAGAAAAAATCTTTTCTTTTTCTCCTTTTTCAACAGCTCTAGATTCTCCAGTCAAAATTGATTCATCAATTTGCAATTTTCCTTCTAAAATTTCAGCGTCCGCAGGAATTATATCTCCACTTTCAACAACAATTATATCTCCAGGAATAATTTTCGAAGCTTCAATCTCTTGTTCCTTCCCATCCCTA
>JBMFIJ010000056.1:0-2181 GCA_049976365.1 Candidatus Aenigmatarchaeota archaeon
TTAAGAAAAAAATACCATCTTCTCTTAGCTTATGATAAAGGACGCTAAATATTTTTAACAGTCTGCCAATGTATTCTTCAGGAGTCTTTTCCTGACCTATCTGCCCTTTAAACTTATAATCTCTTTGCTTCCAATAAGGGGGTGAAGTTATAGCTACTGCAATAGATTTATCATCTAAATACTCAAGACAAGCATAAACATCGCCATGCAGAATAATATCTTTGTTCATTATAACCTCTATTGATTTTGTTTGTATTCTTTCTTACTACACTGCTTACTGCAGTATTTTTGATTATCTCCATTATTTAGCAAAATTTGTATTTTTTTACTATTTTTTGTTTGCACTTCTTTTGCTTTTGTCTTTTCTTCAGCAATAGATGCAAATCCTAAACCTAAAACTGCTATTAAGAATGTCAATGAAATCAATTTCTTCATATTCCCTCTCAAACTACTTAGAAAACATTTTACTTGCAACATTGTTTTCCATCTCTATTATTTTTTCTATAGTCTTGTTTTTAATGACATAGCTATTTAAGATGCCACCTAACTTATATTTAGCAGAAATAGAAATCTTATTTTTAATAATCTTAGCAATTCTTACCTTTCTCATAACAATTATTATATTATTTTATATACGTTAAATTCAATTTTTTATTTTTATCCTATTAATTTTAAAAAGCCAAAGGATATTCAGGAATTGCAATCTACTCATATAAAAACTTTTCTGCATATTTTGTTTTTAAATCAAGGATATTTAGTGCTTCATAGAAAGATATTTTGTTTTCTGAAAGTGCTCTTTTTGTCTCTTTAATAGCCAAATTACCCACCCGATTTTTAAAAACCTTTTCCCAAATACGGCGTCCATATGTTTTTTCTAATCCTTTTTGTTCAAATTGCTTTTTAAATGAGTAATATTTCTCCGAGGATAAATAACCTAAATACAATAAACGAAGTAGAATAACTTGATTACTTACACTATAGATTTTTGAGAGGTTCTCTACAATTTCTGGAATAGTGCTATCTGCAATAGAATAGTTATTTAATTCTTCTCTTATATCCTCAGCAGGCACAAGAAACTCTGTTGCAAATTTATTACAAAAACTTTCTTCTTCAAATTCTTCTTCAACCTCAAATTCTAAAGAGCAGATACCAGAGTTCCTTCTTATAAGATGACATACTTCATGAAGCAAAGAAAATAACTTAATTGATGAATGGTCAGTTTCGTTTAAAACAATTCCTGATATATAATTAGAATAGACACTAAACGCACGAACATCGTCAGATTCTTTAGACCTTTTAGGTTTTAATGGATATTCTATAATTACAAGGTTCAACTTTTCCTCAAGAAGGTTTTTGTAATTTTCTAACAAGTCTGCAGGATTTTGATTTTTTTCAATTTTAACGCCTAAATAATCTCTAAATCTTTTGGCTAATTCATAAGGGGATAGTTCCTTTTCAAAGACTGGAATAATTGTTTTTTCTGCTTCTAATTCCTTTAATTTTTCTAATAAATAGATTAATTTTCTCTTAGCAAGCAAAACTTCAGGATTAATTCTTTTTTCTCTGTTTAATCTATAATCTGATATTACAGGTAAAGGCGAAATTTCATCTGAGAAGAAAGCCGCAAGAGGTCTTTTCAAAATTTCTGCAAGTTTTTTTAATTGTTCAACTGTTATTTTACCTTCCTTTATTCTATAAAGAGAGATTCCAGTTTTATGGCTAATCTCAGTTAGTTCATAACCAGAAATTTTTATTAACTCTTTTAAAACTTGTGGATTTATTTTTATCTCTTTTTTACTCATAAACTTACTCCTTTTATACTTTTCCGATAAACCTTATACTATGAAGAAATCACTTCTATCCGTATAACAGTTATTATATCATTTTACACAAGATGGCTAAGTTGTGATTACCATCTCTTGACTTTTTAATCAGATTTGTTTATAATTATCTATATGAAAAAATTAATTTAGTGGAGATGGTTATGAAGTTATTACGTATAAGTGAAGCGAGTAAGGTTTTAGGGGTTTCAACAAGCACTTTAAGAAGATGGGAGAGAGAAGGGAAGATTAAGCCTTACAGAGTGGGGAAAGAGAGGAGATATTCTTATGATGAGCTTATGAAAGTTTTAGGGAAGGATAAGCCAGAGGCAGTAGCTATTTACGGTAGAGTTTCGTCCCG
>JBMFIJ010000057.1:0-2132 GCA_049976365.1 Candidatus Aenigmatarchaeota archaeon
GAAGCACATTCGCCCAAACACTTGTGCTATATCCTCTACTTTCAACTTGGGTTCCATATTGGTCATACCTATAAACATAATATCCATCGTGAATTCTAAAGACAAAATAATATGATTCATTTATGTAAGCAGTGGGAACAAAATAATAGCTGTTTCCATATGCAGACCCAAGATTAAAGAAATTCCAATCTCTATAAGTTACATTTTCAAAAATCGTATAAGTGTAAGATTTAGAGCTCTTAGTTAAAAGAAGGAATGCTATAAAAAATACTGTTACTAAAAATACTCTCCTCATAACTTTTCTTATATTTTAAAAATAAAAAGGAAGGGGGTGGGCTTTAGAAGAATAGCCCGATTAAGAAGAACAATAGTCCTGCGCCGACTACTGTTCCACCGATTGCAGCTGTAACTAATGGAATTGTAGAATTAGCCAATGCAGGCATTATTACTTGCTCAGCTACTGTTAATGCTATTGAGAAGCCAACAACCCCCAAGATGAAGCCCTTAACATATTCTTTAACTTCTGCCATCTTTTTCACCTGATTAGTAGTTAAAAGCTTGATTTTTAAACTTTTATATAACTTTTTAAATGTTTAAATAAATATAAATATGGCATTCAAATTTATAACTATGAAGACAGTCAAGTTTTTTTCAGAAGCGCTGAATAATGATGAGATTTCATACTCAAAGCAAACTGCTTTTACCAATAGATTAAGCTGGTATTTGAATATTAATAAATTTTTAGAATTGGGATTGCTTGAAGAAGTTAAGAAAAGGCATACTAACGAAAAACACTTCAAATTAACTGATAAAGGTAAGAGGATTGCCCATATCTTCTATTTGCTTGAAAAAGAATTAAAAGATTTGAAGGTGATTGAATGAAGATTCCTGTTAAAGGATTGTTGTTTCATTCAAACTATGTTTGCGAGGAAGTTAGAGGATATTTAGAAAAAGGGTTTGTTGAGATTGGCGAGTATAGGTTTGATGCTGACAAAATAAAACCATTCATAATTCATAAATTTGGAATTATCTCCCAGCCATTATATTTGTTCAAATCTACAACTATGATTCCTCTTCAATTCCAGGAAAAGACAGAAGTCGTTAAAGATTATGCTGTTAAATACATAGAGCCAATAAATGATATTAAGTTTTATGAGAAAGATATATTCAATCCAAAAATGGCTAAAAATATAGCAAACTTAACTTTCTTGGAGCAGTTGCTCAAATACGTTTCAGAAGAGAGGAAACCTCTTGACTGGAAGAAATTATTAATGATGATTGGTATAGGATTGGTGGTGGTTGGTTTATTTATTGTATTTACAAACCCATCTATAACAAACTCTATATTTAAAGCTTTAAACATTCCAACTAAGGTGTAAATATGAAGATAGAAAGCGATGAGAAAAAGAAATTGTTGGAAAGAGGAGTTGTAGGACCAGAAGAGGCAATAGCAAGAATTGGAATTGAGATGCTTTATCCCACTGGCGATAACCTAAAAATGCTATCTGATTTAACTCCAAAAGAAGTTTTCTATTTAACATCATTAAATATTGTATCTAACTTTTACGATTCAGATGTAATGAAAAATTTTGTTGAAAACTTCCTGGAGTTTAGAATGTCAAGATTAAGATTGGGAAGAAAAGAAATGTTGATATTTGCTACTGGTTTGAGAGAAGCGATGGAGGAGAAAAAGCGTGGTGTGAAATCGCTTCTCGCTGGATTAGAATAAGGGGGTGATTGTGTGACTGATGGACAAGATACAACTGAAAAAGTGGCTCAACAACTTGAACAAGCTTATTATGGTCCTTTAGAAGAACAAGAAGAAGAACAAAATAAGAGCTTCTTAGAGCTTCTCTTAGAATTCATAAAACAGAAGAAAGAAGCTTCAAAACCAAAGCTTGAGGGTGCTGTTAGTTGAAGTTTAAAATAGAGAACTTTAGAGAAGAAGATAGGAAATTAATAGAGGAAAATCTAAAAGAATTCAACTCTGAAGTAGAAAAAGAGTGGAGGAAAATTTTTAAAATTGGAAAAATCCCAAAAGCTGAATTAAAGAATGATGAAATTGTAGTGGATATACCGCTGATGTTTAGAATAATAGCAAAAAAAGAGCAAATAAAATCTTCCTTAGAAGC
>JBMFIJ010000058.1:0-2088 GCA_049976365.1 Candidatus Aenigmatarchaeota archaeon
GCTTATAAAAATCTTTTCTCAGAAGATAGAAAAAGAGTTTTTCTATTCCAACAAAGATTTTGAAAATGAAGCTCGAGTTGTGTAAATACTCTAATTCATTTTTTTGTAAGAGAATTAATTAATTTGTTAAAAGTAGCAATAAAATTTCTCCATGTGTAGTTCTTTACAATTCTTCTATTTTTCTCACCTAACTTTCTTGTTTTCTTCGACTCGATCATTTCTTTTATCTTCCTTGCTATATCTTCTACTTTATCCTTGTTTTGAATTTTATATCCGTAAAATGTAAGAGGGACAGATGAAACAATTGCACATCTAGCGGCCATTGCTTCCAAAATTGAATATCCTAGTGTTTCTGCTCTGGAAGGAAGGAAAAATATTAAAGCAGACTCATACAGTCTAGTCAATTCTTTTTCTGAAATAAATCCTCTCCATTGAACATTTTTTGGAAACTCATTTATTTTCTCTCTCATTTTACCCACAATAATGAATTTAACTGAAGGAAGTATTTCTGCCACTTTTATCACCATATCTATACCCTTTTGTTTTTCTAATCTTCCAACAAATAGAACAAATCTTTCCTTTTTTCTTCTTTTAAACTTTTTTATATCAATCCCAGGAGGAATTGTAATACATTTTTTTCTATTGACTCCAAGTTTCATTGCTGAGTGAAGCGCGAAATTTGAAAAGAATACAAATCTAGAAAAAGGCAATTTGAAAATTATTTTTTCGAAAAGAATTGCAGCTAGCCCCATGAAACCTTTCATTTCTAACCATTTTTTTCCATATGCTCCATGAACTATACAGATAGCAGGTTTTTTCAAGAGGAGAGAAGCAATAGCAACAGGAAGGGCAGAATGATACGTGTTTCCTATTAGTACATCAAACTTCTTCCCATATGCTAAAATATAGGGTAAGGCAAAAATATTTAACAACATCCTATGAACAGGGACTCTAACTGTCCTTATTTTGTTAAAGTATTTAATAGAGGGGTTACCACTTGTGATGAGAACAATTTTGTGTTCTTTTCTTAAACGGGAAGCTATCTCTAATAAAATCTTCTCCGCGCCACCTGAGAACTCTGGATAAAAAATTTCGTGAATAATTAGTAACTTCATACTCTTTTTACGCATGAGAAATTAATTTTATATGTAAGAGCTTTCTTATGTGTATCTAATGGAAACTAACAAAATCTTAGTGTGAGAAGAAAAATAAATGAATAAAGGTGGTATAGTCTCAACTCTTTTAATTTTAGGTTTTTGGATATTATTTCCAGCATCGGCTCACACCGCATATATTTTTCATGATGGAAAGCATTACGATCATATTCAAGTATTTATGAATCTTCTTAAGAGCAAAGAATTTTATATAGAAGAGGGGACTTTTCTTCCTTCTAATTTAACTAACTATACTTTACTTATTTTAGAGTTTGATTCATACGGGAATCCCTACTTTGATTGGAGAGAAGATTCCATTAGAGAGTATATACGTCAAGGAGGTATTTTCATAGGAGCTGGAGATGGTGGTATGTTAGCAGTATTAAAAATCTTGAATAGTAGCTATTCCGATGGAATATATTATGGCAGTTTGGACTCAATGTTTACCTATACCGATTCTCTACTTTTTAAAGAGTATAAAATCGATGATGTAATACAACTAGGAAGTGCAGCAAGTTATCATCTTACTTATGGTGAAGGTTTATCTCCAGCTACACTTCCTCTTCTTCGAATGTTAGGAAATAATAAACTAATAGCAGTAACAAATGATAAGTTTACCGTTTATGGTTTTACCTTAGGCTGTGGAGGATGGGTAAATATTCCTAATTGTACTTACGTATATTCTTCTTTTATTGATCACGCATTAAAAGAAAGAGTGAGAATATTTTCCCCTCTTAACAAAACCTACTTTACCACTCAAGACTTCCTTTCCATTCCTTTAAACCTTTCTATCTTTGCTTTCAACCAATCTTTCAACCTTCAAATTTTTATTGATGAAAATCTTTTCCTTAACAAAACTTTTGAAAATGAGGCAAAAATTAATGAAATTTTGAATCAATCAATTGGAAACCATTGCATTTCAGTTTTCACAAAC
>JBMFIJ010000059.1:0-2006 GCA_049976365.1 Candidatus Aenigmatarchaeota archaeon
TCCTGTCTATCTTCCACTTCTCTATCTATTATCTCTATAATATACCTTCTTACAAAGTTTATACTTGCGTTTACATAATGGGTAGGTAGTCCAATTTTTACGTGAGTTTCACCTATTTTTCTTAACTTTAAGAAATAATCTAAATCATACTTGCCACTGAAAAGGTTTAAAAACCAATTTCTAATTTTCTCTTTATGATATTTTAAAATCTCTTCGTTCTTTAAAAATTCAGAGGCTTGTGGAAATCTAAACACGAACCTGTAAAACTTTTCTACAAAATCGTCTACGTATTGCTCGAAAATTGGTTTTAATTTCACTATGTTTTCTACGTCTTCATCTGTAAATTCAAAATCTTTCTTAATCTGATTAAAATCTTCAACCATGCTTTTAACCTTTAAAGGGATTTTATTAGTAATAATTATATATAATACACGTTGAGTGAGAAATTAACCATATAAATTTATCTCGGTAGATCTAAAGAATCTATAGCATAAGAATCTATAGCACACTAATGTAAAGTATTAAATTGTTTAAGCTTCGAAAATACTCTTTCTATAACCTGTCTTTTGACTTTAAAAAATTGAATTTCTCACTCAACGTGTCTTAAATATTATAGTATAATATACTCAAAAACTAAGATAGAAGGTATGAGTATGGTACGCTTAAAGGGAAGAATTTCAATCTGGATAGTAATACTATTAGGGTTCTTGCTAAAAACTGTATTTGCAGAAAGTTTATCAGATATACAAAAAAACAAATACGACTTAGTAAAATCTACAGAAGGTGGAGCGCTTAATGATACACAGAATATAACACAAATTATAAAAGGAAACTTTCTGGGGGACGGGTCAGAAGTTGTTCTGATAGAGACAGAATCCTTTGATTTTATAGGTCCGGGCATCGTAGGCTTTTACATCGTGGTAAAAAATGGTAAAGTAGAAAAAATTTATACGAGAGTCTACTCTGAAGAGTTTCATTTTTGGAAGTTTCCTGGCAGAAATGAGGAACTTTTGCTTGTGCATGATAGACAGATCATAAAGCATGGTGGTTCTATAGATGACCTATATACATGTAAATTATCAAAGGATAAAAAAGGATATTACTTTGAGTGTTATAATATGCTCAAGCCTTTTTATAACTGGATGGTCTCCAACATTCCTGAAGTAAAAGAGATAGCGGACGACTTTAATACCGTAAGGAATATAGAAGTGTTAAAAGCATACTATATAGGTACTAATCCAAATCAAAGTGAAGAGTTAGTGATAGATATTAAATATGAAATAGAAAATGAAGAATTAAACTTCTACAAGGTCTTTACAAGAACTATAAGACTGAAGACAGAAGATTTTTATAAACTCAAAAAGGAAAAGTTTAGGTTTATCGATTAACTTCTCCATACATGGTTCTTCAAATGTTTAAAAACTCCTTGAGCTTATCCGTAAAAGATAGTTTTATACCTTTGCTTTTAAGAAGGTTTTTCCTTTGAAATTACCACCTAATGTTTGCTCAAAGTTGCTACTTCAAACTCTTCAAAGGACGTCAAATAGTTAAGGTCCTTTAAATTTAAAAGGTAGCAGGCAATCTTTTTGCCTGTTTCTTTCTGAGGATAAGTGATCTCTTCAAACACATCTTTAGTTAAAAACATCATAAAAGACCTTGCAGAAAAGATAAGACAGAAGATACAAGTAAAAAAGGTGTATAATTACAGTGGTTCCAGTAAGGGACACCACGAGGATATATAAGCCTGCGAGGTTTGCAGTGTATAACTTTTTAGTGCTATGGGATTTATACTTATTTTTTGAGATTTTGGCAAGTGTTTTTAGAAATCAAGTTATATCAATACTTTGGAATTTTTCAAACAGCATCTATAATATTTGACAGATAAAAGATGGAAAATTTAGAATTATTACTGGAAAATCTTTTTTGGAGGGATTTCACATATGAATCGTTTTTATGCCTTTGCCGTAGTTTTAGCTGTAGCAGTAGCTTCTGCCTTTGCATGGTTC
>JBMFIJ010000060.1:0-1858 GCA_049976365.1 Candidatus Aenigmatarchaeota archaeon
CTTAAAATTAAAATCCAAATTTTAAACACTTCTAATATTTTGGTAAAATAATTATTCCCTCTTTTTTATCGCCTATTTCAATTGTTTTTCCTTTCAAAAACAAATAGCCAGTATAAGCAGCTGTTATTGCATCTAACTCATCTCCGCTCAAATTTTTTCTTTCAACTTTAATTCCATGTTTTTTTAAACCATTTAAAAGCTTTTTTAATCCTTTTTGTTTTCTCGGAATTTTTAAAATATCCTGAGTTGCTCCAGGATAAACTTCTATAACTTTGTATTTTTTCTCCAAAATTTTTCTAATTTTTATTCCCCTTTCAGTTAACATTCTCATTGGTCCCAAAGTTATTGGAAAAAATTTTATTCCCAGCTTAAAAAGTTCTTTATCACAATTCCTAAAATGTATATTAGATTTTTTCTTTATTGATTTTCTTCCCCTTGGTAAAGTTAATGGAGCATCAATAGCAATTAAATCTGGTTTTTCTCTTTTAACCAAATCTAGAATTTCTTTATCTTTCTTTAAAATGAAAGATTTGGCGTTTAAATTTTCATCTAAAATACAAATTCCAGTATTTCTTTTTTCGCTTCCAGCTAAATCGATGCCAATAATTTTCATTTTTTAAAGTAAGGAAAAGCTTTTTAAATGCTTGAAAATAATTATAAATAGCTTGTTGGTGTTTGGTTTTTGAGCTAGCATAATTGCTTGCAATGAAAAAACCAGTCAAAACAAGCAAAAATTTCCCTTGAGCTAAAAGCTCAAGGTAAGGTTGATTTATGATACCTTAGAGGTGGGGCCCGCCAATTCTGGCTGATCCCGCCAGAGACCACTGCTATCCGGGTCCGGCTAAGCCATGCGAGTCGTGAGGGGAAAGCCCTCGGCGACCTGCTCCGTAATACGCAGTCAACCTACCCTCGGGAAGGGGATAATCCCGGGAAACTGGGGCTAATACCCTATAGGTCTAGGATGCTGGAAGGCTCCTAGACTGAAAGGGTAGCTAAAACTACCGCCCGAGGATGGGACTGCGGGGTATCAGGTTGTTGTCGGGGTAATGGCCCGACAAGCCGATAACGCCTACGGGCCATGAGAGTGGGAGCCCGGAGATGGACTCTGAAACATGAGTCCAGGGCCTACGGGCCGCAGCAGGCGCGAAACCTTCGCAATGGGCTAGCGCCCGACGAGGGGACCCGGAGTGCTCCAGCTCTGCTGGAGCTGTTGCCCTCTGTAAACGGGAGGGCGAGGAAGGGGTGGGGAAGACGGGTGCCAGCCACCGCGGTAATACCCGCGCCCCAAGTGGTGGTCACGATTATTGGGCTTAAAGCGCCCGTAGCCGGCCTGGCAAGTCTCAGGTGAAATCCTGCAGCAAACTGCAGGGCTGGCCTGAGATACTACCAGGCTCGGGACCGGGAGAGGGCAGCGGTACGCATGGGGTAATGGATAGTGCGTACCTTTGAGCTTCTAGCAATGAAAGAAATATTGAAGATTTTTGATATCTAGAGTCTAGACTGTTTAATTTTTGAAAGTTTAAGAGAATATTCGCATCTTATGTGCACTATCCACCCCAAGGGGTTAAATCCGTTAATCCCATGCGGACCACCAGTGGCGAAGGCGGCTGCCTGGAACGGGTCCGAGGATTGTAGGGCGAAAAATTTAAATAGCAGAAATTCTATAAAAACAATTATGAAGACAAAAATCCCGCCAGAATTACTAGGAGCCATATTTGGAGATGGTAGCGTTTGTACGCATCACTATGAAATAAGAATTTCTTTGGGAAAGGAAGATGAAAAATATGCGCATTATTTAGCAAACATACTATCAAATTTAGGAGTTAAACCTAAAGTTGATACCAAAAAAAAAACAAAC
>JBMFIJ010000061.1:0-1836 GCA_049976365.1 Candidatus Aenigmatarchaeota archaeon
GATGAAGCTTAGTCTACTATGATAATGAGATGATTAAATTGGGCGGTCTGATTTTCTCAATCACTTTCTATAATATTATGTGAGAGATGAGAAATCTTTTGAGATAATCAATTTTATTTCTAGGCATCCCTTTAAACCCATATAATACTATATACTACAATATATATTTTTCAGAACCGAAAAGCTTTTATATATCATAGGATATAATACTATATGGGTTGAAAGAAGAAATGAGACCCAATATAAAAAATGGAGGTGATTGTATGGAAATTGAAAAATTAATTGAAAAAATACAAGACTACCTATTAGATATTTATCATTCCAGGAATAAAAGTTGGTTTTCTAATTTTATAGCAGTCAATATAATGTACCACAAAACAAAGGATAAATATATGATTGTAAGTGCAGTAGTGCATGAAAATACAAAGAGGGTTGAGAAATTTCTTAAAAAAGGTGTATCCCCCGACATAACAGATTATGATAGAAATACTTTAGCTATGATTGCAGTAGATAATAATAATACTAAAATTTTGCAACTTCTCCATAAGTACAATGCCAACTTCAATAAAAGGAACAAGAATGGAGAGAGTATCTTAGAGAAAGCAAAAACATTTGAAGTATTTAAGTATCTTGTGGATAATGGTGCAGAGGTTAATTCAGAAATATTATATAGAATTGCAAAAAGAGTTAGAACTGAAATAAGAATTGCAGAATCTTTTTTTATAACTTCAGATTATGACTTTAGACTGAAGGAATTTAGATATGCCTTGGAGCATGCAGTAGATATTAAAAAAGTAGATATGTCGGAAGAAAATATAGAGATGTTATTTACAATCGCTAGATTTGGGGACTTAAATATGTTTAAATATGCTTTGGAGCATGGCATAACCCCAAAAGATAAGAACATAGATTTAGGAGATATAATAAACCACGCAGTTGAAGAAGGAAATATTAAAATGTTAAAATATGCTGTAGAAAAACTAGGCCTTGATATAAATACAAAAACAACAGATGATGATAATTTATATATAGAAGCACCACTCAGATATGTTCCGAAAGAAGTTTGGGAAGATGGAGAACCGAGACCAACAGATAAAAAAGAACTTTATATACCGGAAGTTTATGGCATAAGGGGATCAAGCTTTCTAATTACTGCATACAGCAATAAACATAGGAATATTGTAGACTACCTTCTAGAAAAAGGTGCTGATGTAAATGTATCGTGCCATGAAGGAACCACATTATTAACTCTCACCCTCTTGGCTGGTGATTTTGAATTTGCTAAGGAGCTTATAGAAAAGTATAATGCAAAAGTAGACCATAAAACTTTGTTTTTAGCAACTCAGTTAAAAGCAGAATTTGTAATACCAAACGACAAAAAAGAGGAAGCTATACGGGATACAGCAAGATATATAGTTGAAATTGAACAAAAGCAAAAAGTAGATGAAGCAGAAAAGGAGATAAATACAGCTTTATCCGATAATAGAGTATATCAAAAGTTTATGGAACTCTTGGAAAAAGAACTGAATAAAAAAGGATTAAGCGTTAACAGCGAAGGAGTTGCTAAGTTCGGTAGCTTAGACTTATATGGTGTATTTTTAGATGCATTAAGAGCTGTTGATAGTTCAAATGCTGATAAGTACAAATTAACAGAAGCGAGGAGAGAGGCATTGTATGGAATTGTAAGAAGATCTTTTGATAAAAGAGAAAGTAGTGAGAGCAAAAAAATCATTACAAATGTCTGATGGAGAACCAAAAGGCGCAAGAGAGGCTGCAGAGGGGCTTGGTTGCGATATACTTGGTGTAATAAAAAAGAGCGATAAAATAAGCATGCTT
>JBMFIJ010000062.1:0-1606 GCA_049976365.1 Candidatus Aenigmatarchaeota archaeon
AGAGGGGAGAGTATTTTAAGAAAAAAATGCAATATACCGATAAATCTAAATGAAATAAAAATATTTGAAACCGATAACAAAGAAATAAAAATCCTTGATAAAAAAACACAGATATTAAGAAGCATAAATGATTATTTAAAGGAAATAGGGATAACAAAGTATAAGGAATACATCATAATGTTTTTAAAAAATAGAAAGGAAAAAGTAATACTCAAAAAGTTTTCTCTTTACCTTGACCCTGAGACTGAATATCTAAAAATGCCTGAAAAAGAAGAAATTTACTTTTCAAATGAAGTAGAAAAAGAAATCTCAAAGAGATTCCAAAAATCCTATGAAATAGAAGAAGGAATGAAAGAATTAAAAGAGATATTAAAACTTTTAACTCCAAAGCAAAAATTAGATTTTTGTTTAATTTTAGGCATTCCTTTAACAAATATTTTAAAAGAGATATACACAAAGAGCATGAATAAAATTTACATTTCTCTCTATGGACAAAGTAGAACAGGGAAAACAACTCTAGCGCTTTTAGGATTACAATATTGGTGGGGAACGAGTTATTTTGAAAGTGGAGATAGTATAGAAAGTGGATTTAGATTAAATGTGCTTTTAAATTCAACTAATTTACCCATTCTAATTGATGATGCGGATAAGATAAAATCAAGCATAGTAAATAGAATTAAAGATAGTGCCATGAGGATACCTACTTTCAGAGGTAAAAATAATTTGAAAACAGAAATTTATGAATCAAAAGCAACTCTAATCTTAACATCTAACCCAAATATATTGGCTGAAAAAACAAATAGAGATATTCAAGCATTAAAGAATAGGTTTTGGCTAAATTACTATGATACAAAAGACACAATAAAAACATTCAAAAATTTAGAAAGCATAATCAAAACGAGAGGATTTGTTTTTTATCTTTTGGATAAAGTAAAAGCAAAAGAACTATGGGATTTATATTATAACTTTTTAGAAAAAACAAATGGAAATGAGATAAAAGCAATATTACTTTTTACCTTTACAATTCTTAAAAACTACTACAACATAACTGACGATGATATAAAAGATGTAGAAGTAGAAAGAGAAGAGACAGAGGAGTTAGAAAGACAATATTCATGGTTAAAAAGAGATGCAGAAAGAAGCATGAATGAAACTGATTTTGAAAGTAGAAAATTAAAAGATTTGATTTACATAAGAGAGGAGGATAATGATAAATATATAGTTGTAACAACTGACTATTTAAGTTATATAAATTCAGAAATAAGACATCCACTCCACAAAAGATACTTTACTTTAAATGATTTCAAAATTCTTAATCCTCTCTTTGAAAAAAGTAAAAAAGAAATAGTGAATAAAACTGTGAGAGAAAATGAAAAAGTTTTCAGAGCAGTTTTAATACCTTATAAAGAAATAGAAGAAGAAGAAAATAAAGTTTATATAGAATTAGGAGAAGTATTGAAAGAAGTTTTTCAAATATCCTCGGATACAACAAAGGAAAAGGAGATTAAGGATAATGTAAAAGAAGAAGTAGAAAAAGGGGAGGTTATGGATAAAAGAGAATGTGTTAAGAAGATATTAACAGAAGAATGGCATACTACAATAATAG
>JBMFIJ010000063.1:0-1101 GCA_049976365.1 Candidatus Aenigmatarchaeota archaeon
ATATAGAGACAATTGGAGAGCTTATTCCAAAATTTTTCTTGAAAAAATAAGAATTCCTCTCTTAAATGAGGAGGAAATAGAAAAGTTAAGAACCTTAAGCAAAAAAGAGGAAATAGATGAATTTGTTTTGTGGTTATATAAAGGGGGTATTAAAAAGTTGGGAAGAAAGTATTTAAACTGCTTCTTTTAATTTTTTGTGTTCTCTTAACTTCTCAATATTTTTTTCAACAATTTTCTCTAAAAATTCCATTTCCTTTTCTGCTAATTTGTCTATTATTTCTTTTGCTTTTTCAAAAGTAGGTGATGTTGTCAAAGTTATTAAAGCAAAATTTATCTCTTTTTCAGAGTATCCTTTTTCTTCTAATCTCTTTCTTAATTTGGAAAAAATATAACCTTCTAACTCTTCTAATTCTTCCATTTTAAAAATTGATAGTTAAATTTAAATTTTAAATCATTAGTAATATTATGGGAGAAAAATGCGAACGTTGTATTGCTAACTTGGGAGATGCGGCATTTTTCTTTGGTAGATTACAAGAAGCTTTAGATAGACTGGAGCAAGAAAAAAAGATATTAGAAAGAGAAGATTTTGATTCCTTGTATTCTTATGTAGAACTTATCAAAAGGTCTGCTAATGAGTTAGCAGAGCTGGGCGCTGTTTCAAAAGATGATGTAGAAGAAGCAAATAAAAAACTGGATAAATTTATGGAAGAAATAAAACGACGTGTAGAAAAGGGGTGGAGACTTCTTTTTGGTGATACATATTTTCTTAGCGATATATATACATTTCCTGCAGAAATGCTTATAGTAGTGAAAGGAGGAAAAAGTATTGCAGAATTTTGCCAAAAAGAAAACCCAAAAATGAAAAATCTTCTTGAATCAACTGGTGAAATTTAAATAATTTCCTCTAATTTCTTTTTCAGCTCAAGAACTTTAGATTTTACAAACCAGAAAGGTAATTTTTCGATTTCTTCTATTGTTAAAATTTTTCCTTCTGGCAATCTTTCCTTTAAAAAGAAGTGTATTCCTTCATCTCCCTCCTCAAAAAATATACTTTTTCTTTCTACTGGAACTTCAACGCCACAAAGTTGTTTAATAATGTCG
>JBMFIJ010000064.1:0-872 GCA_049976365.1 Candidatus Aenigmatarchaeota archaeon
ACTGTTCATTCTTCTCCATACTTATTCACCGTTTTTCTATATATCCTAATCGCTTTCCTATCTTTAATCTTTTTCTCTTGATACAACATTGTAGATTTGTTTATCTTCTGTTCTTTTCTCTTATCAGGATCGATTGACTTAACCTTATTCCTCATTTCAATGTCATCATTCTTCGGCAATTTATCTATATAGCTTTTAATATCGGCAACCAGTGTCCTTTCACCAATCATCTATTTTTAACCCCCATAGAGATCTTCTGGGTAATCATTTTGAATATCCATTCTTTATTATCCTCAGCACAGGTTTTATTGAGCATTTCAATACCTTTGCTATTTCCTTTGCACTCAGACATTTCACTCTCAATTCTAAATTAATCTTCATATCTTTTATTCATATATTAAAATTCATCCTTATATAATTTTTCATTGCATCCGGTTCATAAACCGGCTTGCA
Source organism: Candidatus Aenigmatarchaeota archaeon (assembly GCA_049976365.1). GTDB lineage: Archaea > Aenigmatarchaeota > Aenigmatarchaeia > CG10238-14 > SpSt-28 > SpSt-28. The sequence continues at coordinate 454 of JBMFIJ010000064.1, forward strand.
TCCATATCAGTGGTCCCCATATAAATGCTTATTATGAATATTCAAGAATATTAAAATGCGTATTTTGTGATTACGGATACCACGTTCATTTGAAATTTTTCTATTCAATAATCAAGGTAAAGTAGCCAATGGAAAATGGAACATATTTTTTATTGAGCTTTAAATGGCCTTTCTCCTATTTAAGGAAAAAGCATTTCAAACTTTACAGGATTATAACTGCAAGCAAAAATATTATTAATCTATAACTTTGCTTAAAGATCTACTAATCATTTTTATTTCTTCTTTTATATTAATAGGCTTATTGTTTAATAATTTTATTGCTTTTTCATTGTTCAGTGATGAATCTTTAGGCCTCTTAGCCTTCCAATTCATATATTCCATTCTTGTTTCCTTAATGAGATTTTTATCAAAGCCGAAGA
>JBMFIJ010000065.1:0-768 GCA_049976365.1 Candidatus Aenigmatarchaeota archaeon
GAAAATGATGCTTCAGAAGTATTAGAGGATTTATCTAAATTAGAGCCATAGAAATTATTATAATAGAAAACAACTATTGTTTGCAAAGCCTCTGCAATGTCTATATCGTAGTTATACTTGCTTTTATAATACTGCTTAAGTTGTAAAAGGATATTCTCATCAGGTTTATGGTCGCCATAAACATAATGCCTTATCATCAAATAACGCCAATGATATGCTACCTTCCAAGAGTAGAGTTTATAAATGCTTCCTATGTAATACTCTTTACCGCCAGCAAAAATGTGAACTACCTCACCTGATCCACAGAAGCAGGTTCTTCTCCTCCAAAAAGTATTAAAGTAGCATCAACTTGACCTTTAACCCTATCACCAGCTTTATTATAAGCCTCCTGAGCTTTTTTAATATTTCTAGGATCAAAAGGCAGTTTAATGGATGTAGCTTCTTGTTTAACTTCTTCTGTTGTTTTTTCTTCTTCAGCAATAGATGTAAATCCTAAACCTAAAACTGCTACTGAGAGTGTTGATAATATTACTTTCTTCATCTTTTCTTTTTACCTCCTCTTTAAAATCTAACATCTAATATATCATTTTCTTTTGATGGTAAGCAATCTTTCAAATAACGCCAATCTTTCAATTACTTAGCAGTATTAAAATAACGTTAAATAAACAAATACAAAAGTGTAATTGTGAGAAGATTAGGAAAAGAAAAAACTCTAAGGAGAAGTGAAAGGAGAAGGAAAACTAAACAAAGCAAGAAAACAATTAAATA
>JBMFIJ010000066.1:0-725 GCA_049976365.1 Candidatus Aenigmatarchaeota archaeon
CGGTTAAAAGGGACTGGGATAAATTCGCTGAACTCATTGCAAAGATAGAATCAGGGCAGGTTCTTACATCAAAGGAGCTTTATAATTTCGTGCAGTTTGCTAAGAAGCACTTCTTTATACAGGACATAATAGCACAGAAGATGGTGCAAGAAGGGGTAGAGAAGGCTTCAGAAAAATCGCTCATGACAAAGTTAAACGATATCATAGAGGACGCATTTTCCCTTGCAATGGAAATGCATTACCTAAAAATGCAGTACGAGCCTTTCTGCAAAGAACATGACATAGATTTTAAACTTCTTGTGAGGAATGCATTGAAATCCTATGTTGAAGGCGTAACCAATTACGAGGAACTGCACGAGGGAGAGGATCTGGAAGACATTAAAGAGATACTGCAGTATATGTTGCAGTTGAGGGACAAGCAGCTCCTGAACAATATATTACTGGCAAAATTGATAAATGGGTGATAAAAAAGAAATTATTTCAAATAAGCATTGTGCGATTCCGAGGACTGCGTTCATGTGAATTTTGCCTATTCACTGCCGAGGGTAAGGGAATTGATGGAAAGTATGAAATAAATAATTTTAAAAATAGACACAGGATTCTGAAAAATAGCGATAAATAATGTTTTTATATACGAAACTCATGAGTACTGAAAAAATTTATTACCCAAATATAAATTTTATTCTTTTGTGAAAAAAGCATTGAAAAAGGATGATTTATTTCGG
>JBMFIJ010000067.1:0-658 GCA_049976365.1 Candidatus Aenigmatarchaeota archaeon
ATAAGATACAATGAAACTTTTGCCACAGAAGGTATAATGCAAATTTATGCAGTAAAGGGAGAACTAGAAGATATTTATGGCATTATAGATACAATTTGCCAAAGAATTGAAGAATTTAAAGAAGAGATAAAGTTTTCGAAAATGTTCCATTTTTCCTACCCAGTAGAATTTAAAAATGATAAAATTTGCATGTTAGATGCTTGCAAAAAAATTGAATGCAATGCAAAAATTGAGATGAAAAATTTTGGAGAGGGGGATCATTTAATAAATTTCGTTTATGATCCAAAAGAAAGAAAAATTATTATTTCATAAACCAAATTTAAACAAGCTACTTTCTTCTGGCTTAACAATCCATCTATCTACATATCTTTCCATATTTTGTAAAATAACAATCCTTGCATCTTCATCTTCGTCCATAAACTTAAAGTTTGGTAAAAACTTTAGCAATTCATTAGCCCAACTTCTAATTTCTTCTTGAGTTAACATTTCTTTTTCAGTTAATCTGCTTTTAGAATATCCCACATGCATATAAGACTTAACTTCAACAAAATGTGGATTTCCTTTTTTTATCAATTCTGCAAAATCCTTTATTTCCTCTTTGCTATCGTTAAAGCCTTTAATCAAGGTTATTCTTATTAAAGTTCTAGTTTTTGTTTTT
>JBMFIJ010000068.1:0-653 GCA_049976365.1 Candidatus Aenigmatarchaeota archaeon
ACCTTAAACCTTTTAAGGTCTCTGGTAGGGTAGAGTATGTTAAAGACAATACCGATGCTGGTAATATAGACCTTGTAGGTCTTGGAGATTCAAACAAAGCTTGGACTTTCACTTTAACACCAGCTTACGCTAAAGGTCCTTTGTTTATCAGAAGTGATATCTCTTATGTAAGTGCCGACAAACCTTTTACAAATAATGGCAAGAAAAACCAGAATAGATTAGGTGTAGAGGTAGGGTTTATTTTTTAGTTCGCATTTAAGCAAACTTTTAAGTTTAGGGTAGGATGTCTCAACAAGCCTAAGCGTGTAAGCACCTGCAGGGACGGAAATCTTGCAGGAGTATCCTTACCCATATAGGGCTTGGATTTTGTCTTACACGCCTGATTTAATGCTTTTAGTCCTATATTCACACTTGCATTATAATCTCTGTCAAAGTGTTTTCCACAACTTTCACACTTAAATTCAAGTCTGTCTGCTTTACTCTTGGAACCACACTCATGACAAGCTTGAGATGTGTTAAAAGGATTTACTGACAAAACTTTAATCCCTTCCCTCTGTGCTTTGTGTCTTAATCTATCTTCAAACTTTGAGTAAAACCATGTAGAGAAAAGCCTTCTTAATCTCTTGTTTTTACAATTAGGTAAGTCCTTGAAC
>JBMFIJ010000069.1:0-606 GCA_049976365.1 Candidatus Aenigmatarchaeota archaeon
ATGCAGTACGAGTCATTCTGCAAGGCACATAACATAGATTTCAAATTACTCGTGAGGAATGCTTTAAAATCCTATGTAGATGGCGTAACCAATTACGAGGAACTGCACGAGGGAGAGGATCTGGAAGATATAAAGGAGATACTGCAGTATATGTTGCAGTTGAGGGACAAGCAGCTCCTGAATAATATATTACTGGTAAAATTGATAAATGGGTGATAAAAAAGAAATTATTTCAAATAACCATTGTGCGATTCCGAGGACTGCGTTCATGTAAACTTTGCTTATTCACTGCCGAGGGTAAGGGAATTGATGGAAAGTATGAAATAAATAATTTTAAAAATAGTCACAGGATTCTGAAAAATAGCGATAAATAATGTTTTTATATACGAAACTGATGAGAACTGAAAAAATTTATTACCCAAATATAAATTTTATTCTTTTGTGAAAAAAGCATTGAAAAAGGATGATTTATTTCGGGTTACAGATTTCGATGCTGATTTCCTGGACTGGTATTTTTCAGTCCAGAATGAAAAGGAGCTTAATGCTGTATTAAAAATTAAAAATTATAACAAAACTCATTCAAAAGAGCTACATAAAAGGTACAGG
>JBMFIJ010000070.1:0-592 GCA_049976365.1 Candidatus Aenigmatarchaeota archaeon
CTTTAAAGCCTGCTTTCGGATATATTCAGATACAGTTAAACCTTCCTCTCTTGCAAGTTCTCTTATTTCCTCTCTTTCTTTTGCCGTCAATCTTATTTTTATCTCTGTCTCTCTCTTTTCCCTTTTCCTTTTTTCCTTTTTCATTTTTTACCTTTCTTTTTATTTTGTCCCCCGAAGGGGGGTATCTTGCACTGGTAACATAACCTATGCCTTCCCCCCTGCATGTCAAGGAAAAAATTAAAAAAATAAATCAAAGAAAAAAGGTCTTTAAAAAGACTTTAAAGCTTCTTATCTTAGTTTCTCGTTTTCTTTCTCCAGTGAAGCTTTGAAAGTAAAGTTTTATTTTTACAGGTGATAGAGTTTCCTTCTTTTAAGGAGTTAACCTACATATATTATTTAGGCTTTCCTATAGGTTAGCTTGTGTAGTGTTGTAATTTTTCTGTTATATTGACTTTATATCCCACATAGTTCAGACAGAACTTATTGATGAAAGAAAAAATCCAGACGAATCTTTAATCTTTATATCCCACATAGTTCAGACAGAACATTAAGGGTTGAAGGACCTGAAGGTAATATTCCTGTCTTTATATCC
>JBMFIJ010000071.1:0-584 GCA_049976365.1 Candidatus Aenigmatarchaeota archaeon
AGCTTGAACCTGTAGAAGCATTGCGATATGAATAAAAATGAAAAAAACAATTCAAGTGCAGTTATAATTTGTTTAAGATTTTCTATTGGCATAATTTATTACTATAGATAATAAAAATCTGTTCAATGCCCAATAGTTTGTTTGAGCCTGCACACTCTTCATATTTCTTTATCAGTAGGAATAAATATTACATTCAAGTTAAAACTGGCCCTACCAGAGCATCTCTATCAGAGATTAGACGATTAAGAGCAATATCAAGACAAAGAAAGAAAGGAAGACAAAAATGGAAATTTTTTGGTCATTGGTAAATTGATTGGTAGTAAAATCAACTCAAGCGGAACGCCAAGCGGAACTTAAATGACAATAGCATGACAACAAATTCTTCAGAAAATCAAAAACAGTTCGAACCTAATTTTTTTGTTTTTATTTTTTGGTAATAAATTTTTCTTCTGAAATCCTTTTAAAGGTATTTTCTAAATTCTAATTGGTGAGAAAATGGCAATCTTTGGAGGCTTAATAGACTTAGGAATAGCCTTCTTGTTAGCAGCAGTGTTTGCAGAATACTTAAAGTTCAGAAATGTAGC
>JBMFIJ010000072.1:0-578 GCA_049976365.1 Candidatus Aenigmatarchaeota archaeon
CCAGCTGAACAACCAGCTGCTCTAGCTGCTCAACCAGCACAACCAGCAGCTCCAGCAGGACAAGAGCAACAACAAGCTCAACCAGCACCTGCGGGACAAGAACAACAACAACAGCAACAACAACAGCCAGCTGAACAAAAACCAGCTGAACAAAAACCAGCTGAACAGAAGTAATTTAATTTAAAAATCTTTTAAAAGGAGGTAGTAGTATGAAGAAGTTAGTAGTATCAGCACTCTCAGTAGCAGTTTTAGGTTTAGGATTTGCATCTATCGCTGAAGAAAAAGCAGCAGCAGCAGCAGAAGGAGCAAAACAAGAAGCTCCAGCTAAAGAAGAAAAAGCTAACAAGAAAGCTCACAAAAAAGCTCATCACAAAAAAGAAGTGAAGAAAGAAGAAAAGAAAGAAGAGAAAAAAGAAGAACAAAAACAAGAGCAGAAGTAATATCTAAAGGGGGTATACCAGCCCCCTTTCTATTATTTATTTATCTTAAAATCTCGTAAATCTTATAATATTTCATTCTTTATACAATCTTTTAAACAGAAAACAAACAACTCAAAATCAAAAAGTAGTAAAAAACTC
>JBMFIJ010000073.1:0-579 GCA_049976365.1 Candidatus Aenigmatarchaeota archaeon
ATTCTAAACTTTCTTTTTCTTCTTTATTCTTTAATTTTATATTATAAGATTCAAATTTTTGAATTAATCCTATATAATCCTTTAAAATATTTTGATCTTCTTTTATTAATTCATATAGAATTTTTTCTGTTATCTTTAAAATATTTTTTCTTTTTTTGGCCGACCCTTCTTTATAACTCATTCCTTTATCTTTTTTTAACCATTTTTCAAACCGATAAATTATATCTGATGTTTCACTCATAATTAGCTTCACCTAAAATAGTCTATTAAATTACATATTTATAAATGTTTCTAAATAATATAATTATATATTAATAAATTAAGTTTAATCTAGAATTTCCACCAGTACCCGCAGTCCCATTTATCTCTTATCCCTGATTTTGTATTTGTTGTAGGCCTAGAATATGTTTCAACCAAGTTTGGTTCTCCAAATATCTCTATCATTTCCTTATCGTGCAAAGATAAATTCAACAGATAGGTTCTAGGGTGTTCATCCATCAAAGTTAATTTATTGATAATATTTTTTTATTTTTTCAGATAGCATTTCTGCTAATTGTGTATAAGGATGACTTTTTTATT
>JBMFIJ010000074.1:0-579 GCA_049976365.1 Candidatus Aenigmatarchaeota archaeon
CTTAGCAAATTTAGCAGATTACACAAGCTGCTTATATCACAACCGAAGGAATTGATGCAATTGATATAAACCACTCTTAAAAACTAGATATCGCAAAAGTATGAGATGCGGGCTTTACCTTTATAAAACCACATAGAGCACGCCCTCTTGCCGAAAAGGCTGGAGTACATGCACTAGATAAACCTTTCTGCGGTGGTTGCATCCCCACAAACATAATACTTCTAAGATAAGAAAGCTTTGGTCAAATTGCAATCCTGTTTGGCTTAGCAATTTTCAGCAAGAGCGGCTTTACAGAGGAGATGAAACGCATTGCAGAGAAGGAGCATGCGCTTCTTTTTGATCTTGAGGCAATTGAGAAAGCGCTAAAAGGCGGCTAATGATATGATATTATATAATGATCAATTAGTTCTGCATAGAGAACGAAATGCATGTATTTAGTTCAATAAACTGAACGAAATGTATTTATATCTTGCTTGCACTATTAGCATTATGGACGAAGAAACATTCTCTGAGCTTGAGCTAAAAAGCAGGAGAAAGCTGGCAGAAGCAAAGAAGTTTGCAAAGCACAGGTACCTCTTC
>JBMFIJ010000075.1:0-565 GCA_049976365.1 Candidatus Aenigmatarchaeota archaeon
GGATTTTTTTTGACTGCTAAGATTGTAATAAGCTGATAAAGATAATCTGATAGCTTTACATTCTCATTCTCGGTCTTGTTTCCTGTGGTTCCTGTAGGTAATCCTGTTCCTGCTGGTTGGCGGGTTGTTGTCCCTGTGGTTGTTGGTTATTTTTTCCTTACTGGTTTAGTTGCTTCTGGTTGGCTGGTTGATATAGAGGCTGTTTGAAAAATCCCAAAGTATTAATATAACTTGATTTCTAAAAACAACTATCAAAATCTCAAAAAAGTGGTAGAATTTCCATAAGATTTCTAAGGAGTTTATAAACAAATATTTTCCTTTATCACGCAAGTTAACCTATATATATCATTCAGGCTTTCCTATAGGTTAACTCCTTTAAGAGCAGAAACTCTATCACCTGTAAAAAGAAAAGAAAAATATCAATCAATAGAGAAAATATATTTCTACATACTTCCAACAAAGTATTTATTGAGTATTTATTGATAATCTAATTATAATCCAATGAAATAAAAATATTGACTACTAAGAAAAAAAATAAATCTATTGACAGAAAAAAGGATATCAC
>JBMFIJ010000076.1:0-562 GCA_049976365.1 Candidatus Aenigmatarchaeota archaeon
CAAAAAATAATGCAAAAGTAGACGACACCCATATTGCTTCAGAGGATGATGATTTTACTTCCAATGTTGTAGCAGAACAAATGTTATGGTTTAGAAAGCAAATAAATAAATGTTGAAGGACTTCTATTAGAGTTAGGAAAACCACAAACGAAAGAATATTGATAAGATTACGGAATGTGTTTCACTCCTGAATGGGTAGTTGACTTTATGGTTAATTTGATTGGCATTTAGACTTCCCAAAAAGGATATTACTATCTTAGAACCTGCATGTGGTTAGCCAAGTTTTTTAATCGGTATAAAAAGAAAGATGCCTGAGATTTTTAACTCAGCAAAACTTTTTGGTGTAAAATTAATCAGAGTTTAATTTATTATTTAACAAATTTATACTTTGCAAATAACATAAAAATAATAAAAAGTGATTACCTTTTATGGAAACCTTAATTGTCCTTTGATTTAGTTATTGGCAATCCATCATATGGTATTTCCAACTCTTCCACCAGTTCCTTTTGGTTCAAATAATAGACTGTAATCAATATCTTTGAACTTTTTGCTTTTCTCTTTT
>JBMFIJ010000077.1:0-561 GCA_049976365.1 Candidatus Aenigmatarchaeota archaeon
CCACCTATCTTGGTTCAGGATCTAAAAGCTTTAGCTTAAGTTTTTTTGCTCCATCATCTCCAGGTACTTATGGCTACCTTATATTGGCATACTTTAAGCCAATAGGTTATAGTGATTGGGTATTTGCGGATGGCAAGGAGTTTAGTGTTACCGTGGTTTCTATTTATAGCTACACAATTTCAGTTTCTGGTTTAGAAAGTTATTCTACTGATATATACTTAGATGGAGCTTGGAAAACTAGCCTTAAAAACGGAGAATCTTTCACTTTTGCTGGACTTTCAGGTACCCACACTATAAGCGTTAGCGAAGTTGTTAGTATTTCAAGCGGCGTAAGATTATTTTGTTCCCGACCAAGTATAACTGTAAGTTCTTCAGGCTCTTATACTTTTCAGTATAAAAAGCAATATTATTTAAAAATTATATCAAACTTTGGAAGTGCAGAGGGAGAAGGATGGTATGATGAAGGCTCATATGCCTATGCTAGGCTGGATAAAGATGAGTTTCCTGCTGAAGATATCTTTCACGTTTACCGGTTCGTTTGTTGGAGTAGAGATGCATCTG
>JBMFIJ010000078.1:0-548 GCA_049976365.1 Candidatus Aenigmatarchaeota archaeon
GAGGCTGTGCGAGGGTTTAAGGAATGGATAAGAAATGATGGAAAAGAAGATACAGTTTATATTAAAGTAGCAAAGAAAAAGAAAGAAGAATATAGGGCTATGGTAATTCCAAAAGAATTCAAAGCACTAACCCAAGACACAATTAATTCCTTTAAATGGATTTTGGATATAGACGATTACAACATGGCTGAAAGATTAAGAAGTTTCACAAAATACAACTTTAAATTCAACACTCATAGTTTAAGATATGCATATATCACTTATTTACTCAAAAAAGGAACAAATCCCGCAATAGTAGCAAAGATAATCCATCATGCAAATTTAACCTGCTTACTCAATTACGTGCAGTATAAAGAGGCTGATGAAACTTTAAAAAAACAGGGTGATGTTTAAATAAAAAAAGGAGGTGATAGGAATGAATAATCCCATATCTAATTTGGAAGATGGAGAATATAAACCTTTCTATGATTCTGAAGAAGTAACAATAGAAGAAGGAATAATTGATGGAATTCCTTATAAATTAAAAACCTTAAACGTAGATGAAAAAG
>JBMFIJ010000079.1:0-538 GCA_049976365.1 Candidatus Aenigmatarchaeota archaeon
CTACATAATCGCATTCTTGAATTAGTTCTTTAAGTTGTTCTTTATTCCTTGCTACTCCTATTTCCATATTTTTAGCTTCCCTCAGAGAGACGTATTAAGATATAAATTAATTTCTAAAAACAGCTATCCTTAAAAAATAAGTATAAATCCCATAGTACTAAAAAGTTGTATACTGTAAACCTTTTTTCCTTTTATGAAGCTATTTTGCTATTTTTTAAACAGCCTTAAATTATTTTATAAAAATCCACTTTTGCCAGTGTGTGCAAGACTGACCACCTCGTACTGTTTTACCTTTGTATATTGAGCCTGCTGCACTGCAAATTCCCTCATTGTCATGAAGAATATAACCGGATTCTCTTAGCTCCCTTGCACCTAACCAATACTGGCAAGTAGCACAGACCCTTGCGCTTTTTAATGATGAAGTCATGACATACCTCCTGTTTTTAGTTTGGTTAAATTTTAACCTTTCTCTTCCTTTTGTGAAGATATTTTACTATTTTTCAAACAGGCTAAGTATTTCAAACTTTTCTCTTTGTTA
>JBMFIJ010000080.1:0-528 GCA_049976365.1 Candidatus Aenigmatarchaeota archaeon
ATTGCCGTTATTTTTAAAAATAATTTTAGTTGGAATAGAATATATCGGGTATTTTCTCATGTTTATTGGAAAACCCTTTATTCTTATGTATGTTGGAAAAGTTAATTTTATATCTCCTTCAACTTTTTCTGTTATTATCTCTTCTTTTTTGTACAATCTGATATCTTTTATAAAAATAATGTCTTCACTCCTTCCTAAGGATAATACTTTTTTTGGCTTCTCTAAGTATTCTTTCATCTCATTAATTAACTCTTCTTGCCCCTTTAAAAATAGATAGAGATGGCCATTAAAAAGTTCTTGTTGGTAGACAGGAGTTCTTTGAGCCTTTAGTCCTTCTCCATAAAGGGGAAGATTTTGATTGATCAATGTTCTTCCATCGAATTTAACTTCTCCTTTGATTAACTGTTGGTAGTTCCAATAGTAGCTTTCAAATCCTCCGTGAATACTCACGTTTATTTGCCAAAGCCTTTCATCGTAATACCTGTCGATTGCATTTTGAAGCATGCCAATTACAGTCGACTTTGGTGG
>JBMFIJ010000081.1:0-527 GCA_049976365.1 Candidatus Aenigmatarchaeota archaeon
GTTTTTCCTACTCTTCTTAAACCAACTAATATGATTATTTGTCTATATCCTAAAACCTCTTTTATATTTTCTATTAACCCCCTTTGATATTCTTTTTTCTTTTCTTCGCTAACTCTTCCACTTCCCCACCATTCGTTTATATCCTTAAGCTTTTCTTCAAGCATAAGTATATTTCTGTGAACGAATATTTAACTTTTTCGTTCACCTTAGGGAACGAATGTTATTCAAAGAAGGGAGCAGGCTCAAATTTCAATCCTACATTAGTCTGATTTTAACTCAGCGGGATTAAGCCATATGGCTCCTTTTTGCATTCTTCTTACTAATTCCAAATATCGTAAACCATTTGGATTTTTCTCTAATTCTTCCAATACTTTCTCTATTATTTTTCCACTTTTCGTTGTCATGCTCCCCACCAGATTAAAGGTTTAATTATCTTGTAATCCAAATTCTCAAGATTAATTTTCTCTCCGTCTTCAAATTCAACTTCGTTGGGAGAAATTTTCTTTATTCTTTTACCAAGAAGACAC
>JBMFIJ010000082.1:0-523 GCA_049976365.1 Candidatus Aenigmatarchaeota archaeon
AATTTTTAGAAACTCATTTTGTTGCAGATAGGGCTGCAAAGTTTTTGGATGAGAAAACAGTAAATTATGCAAAAAGTCTTGAGAAAAATTGGATAATCACAAGATATCCTTTTAAGAGGAAAAATGAAATTTGGAGTCCAGTTAAAGCATTTACAAAAATGGATGCAGAAGAAAGTTTAGAGAAAGCAAAGTTTGTTGTAGAAAGAATAGAGGAGATAATCAATAAACATCTCAAGAAAGAATGAATTTTTATTCTGAGTTTCAAAAGTAGGTAAATGAAAAAAGATTTAAAGAAAGTTGCTCTGGAAAAACTTAAAGAAGTTATAGATCCAGAAATAGGAGCAAATGTTGTTGATTTAGGCTTAATTTATGGAATAAATGTTGATAAAAATAAAGTCAAAGTCAAAATGACTTTAACAAGCTTAGGTTGCCCTCTTGGCAACTTTTTAATTAGTGAAGTTGAAAATAAGCTTAAAGAAGCTGGCTTTAAAAAAGTTGATGTTGAGCTAACTTTTAACCCACC
>JBMFIJ010000083.1:0-512 GCA_049976365.1 Candidatus Aenigmatarchaeota archaeon
ATTACTGTTGTCCTGCTGGTTGTCCTGCTGGTTGTTGTCCTGGTTGTCCTTCTTTTTGTCCTTCTTTGTGATGCTTGTGATGTCTGTGATGTTTATGTTTGTGTCCGTGTTTGTGTGCAGGTTTGTATTCGTGTGCGTGTTGAACACTGTTCATATCTTCCATTGCAGATTCTTTCATTGCAGATTCTCTAATCTTAGATTCTGCATTTTCTTCTGCAATAGATGCAAATCCTAAACCTAAAACTGCTACTGAGAGTGCCGATAATACCAACTTCTTCATACTAATACCTCCTTCCTAAGATTCTGATATCTATTATACCACTTTAAGATTACAAATTCCTTAAAAGAAAGTTAAAAGTTTGTAATCTCTCTACATATCATAGTAGATGAAATCAATTTCATTACAATTCCTTTTATTATAAGAACTACAAAAAACGAATTAGAATGGTTTTAAATCTGGTAAAATGGTAAAGATGGAAAATCTAATTAAATTTAACAAAAGGAAATATTGG
>JBMFIJ010000084.1:0-507 GCA_049976365.1 Candidatus Aenigmatarchaeota archaeon
GGAAATACGCAAAAATAATTGGTGTAAATCCAAAAGAGATTCATATTAAAGAAATGAAAAATAAATGGGGAAGCTGTTCCAGTAAAGGTAGGATTACCTTTAATTCCAAACTTTTGAAATCTGACTCTAACAAAATTAAAGAGGTAATCATTCACGAGTTATTACATTTAAAATATCATCGTCATGATAAGGTATTTTATGAACTACTTAAAATATATATGGAAATGGAATGAGAGATATTACTCATGAGTTTCGTATATAAAAATGTTTTTTATGGCCATTTTTCTAAATCCTGTGACTATTTTCAAAATTATTTGTTTCATATCTTCCGCCATTTCTCTTTCCTTAGGCAATAAATATAAAAAAATCACGTGAATACAGTCTTTGAGCTTGTACAATGCTCACTCAAAATAACTCCTTTTTTGGATATTTTTATCACCCATTTATCAATTTTGCCAGTAATATATTGTTCAGGAGCTGCTTGTCCCTCAACTGCAACATATACTG
>JBMFIJ010000085.1:0-505 GCA_049976365.1 Candidatus Aenigmatarchaeota archaeon
CCAGCTTTAACTTCTAAAATATCACCTTCTTTTAGATGATAAACCGTTTCTTCCGTGCCTATCGTTATAGAGCCTTTATAAACAAGTCTTACTTCGTCGTAGTTATGGGTGTGCCAGTTGTAGTAAGTTCCCGGTTCATCACACCAGGAGTATATATCCGTATAACCCATCTTTTCAAGCTTTTCTATTAAAGGTTTTAAGTCCATAAGTAAATTATAAGTTATACTGTGGATAGTTTTCAACTTTTTTAATAGCTTATTACTATAATATTTGACAGACAAAAGATGGAAAATTTAGAATTATTGCTGGAAAATCTTTTTTGGAGGGGTTCTATGAAGCGTTTTTATGCCTTTGCCGTAGTTTTAGCTGTGGCAGTAGCTTCTGCCTTTGCATGGTTCCATCAGAAAAATAGTCAAAACCATTCTGTTCCAGACAAAGAAGCAGTGCTAAAGGCTGTAGAAACACTGCCAAGAGGTTTTGTCCCTAACCAAGGTCAGTGGAATGA
>JBMFIJ010000086.1:0-504 GCA_049976365.1 Candidatus Aenigmatarchaeota archaeon
CTAGAGAAAAAGCTACTTCTTTATGTTATTGCTCTTCCTTTTAGAATAAAAAGGTTTATAAAAGAGATAGAAGATAAAGGTTTGAAAGAAATTCTTAATTTATATCTAAAAACTTAAACTTTTCAATCATTTAAAACTTTCCTGTTAAATTTTCATATGAAGGAAGCTATTCTCTACAAAAAATTAGAAAATGAAAAAGTTCAATGTACTGCATGCAGAAGAAGATGCATTTTAGAAAAAAATCAAATTGGCTTTTGCGGTGTTAGAAAGAATATAAATGGAAAATTAATGCTTTTGGTTCACTCTTTACCAAATGCAGTTAATGTTGATCCAATAGAAAAAAAGCCTTTTTTTCATTTTTTACCAGGAAGTTTATCTTTATCAATTGGAACTCAAGGCTGCAATTTTGCTTGTCAGTTTTGTCAAAATTATGATTTGAGTCAAAGAAGAGAAATTGTTGGAATGAAAATGTTGCCAAATCAATTGGTAAAAATGGCTTTGGAT